>CAZJKZ010000037.1:0-23598 GCA_964546885.1 uncultured Bacteroides sp. | reverse complement strand
GTGGATATAACTTAATTTTACACTCGCTAAACTCCATAATTCAGATGATTAGCACTTTAGATATACCGGCTGCCAGACTTAAAAAACAAAAAGAGCACTTAATATTATGTACAAAAGAATTTACAAATGTCTGTGTGGCTTTGGCTTCTCATCTTTTCAAAAGACGGACAGCCTCTATACCGCCTTTCTCTCCCGAATCCAATATATGAATTTGATATCGATTATGAAAATAACGAGTTAATAACTCTCGAAGACTATTTCAATCCCAAACTAAAAAGATATAAAATTAATGTTCCCATTGATTTAAAGCAATAATTTAATAATAAATAAAATGAAAAAATTCGCTTTTCTGATTTTTGCAGCGCTTATGACGTCTCTTTCGGCCTTCTCTCAGATCACAGTGACAGGGGTAGGCAGCTCGGCTAAATCATCATCACAAAAAAGCGAGCGCAAGGCCTCTCCCGGCGGTTCAACGCCGGAAAATTACCAAAAGATTGATGACGGAGCTTACGAATGTCTGTATCTCTACACCGTGACGGCAACCGACAAGGCCGACAACAAGGTAAAAGAGGACTATTACTGCATGCTCGATTTAGGAAGAAACGCAGCCCGGTTCTCGGATTATACGGTGTTCAGAGCCGACTCAGCCGTGCTTGCACCAACAGCCGACCCCGCAATGAGAGACAAGCTAATATTTGACCTTGGAAAACAGAACTACAGATTTTACGGAGACGTAATACAGGGTTTCCCTTCAGGGCAGCTTACATACACCGATCTTGTGACCCCCGACTACCTCGAGTACAACGAGCCCCTCGGAAGTATGGAATGGGAGATCGGAGAAGACACGGACACCATATGCGGATACGTCTGCACTAAAGCCACAACATCATACGGAGGAAGAGAGTGGAACGCCTGGTTCGCCGAGGAAATACCCTCACAGTTCGGACCCTGGAAGTTCAACGGACTCCCTGGGCTCATACTGAGAGTGACCGACACCGAAGGAGTACATGATTTCAGCGCCATTAGCTTCAAAAAGGGCACGACCCCGGTGGCAAAACCCAAGAATGACCTGATAGCGAAAACCACACGTGACAAGTTTGTGGACATAAAGGCCCGTTTTGAAAAAAATCCTTTCAAGTATATTCCACCGGAAGCAATCCAAGATGTGACGGTTTTACGCGATGGAGAGGTATTAGTTAACGGAGTAGAGACGCCAAAGCGGCCAAACGGCTATACACCAATAGAGCTCCGCTAACCTCTGCACATGCACATCCTTCTTAAGATACTGATAATCGCTGTAGTCACAGTAATATCATCCTCTACAGCTCAAGCACAGAGCCGGGAAATCACCGGCTCTGTGACCGACCGCGCGGGCAAACCGATACCTGGCGCCACCCTGCGTGTGTACTCTGAAAAACGAACTGTCGCCTATGGCGTGACCAATTCCGAGGGAAGCTTTTTGCTACGTCTTGCCAAAGATCTGCCCGACACCTTGCGTATGGTGGTAAGCTGTCTTGATTTTGAGAAAAGCGAGATTGCGATAAACAAAGCCGCACACAACCTGAAGATTGTACTCACCGAAACACAAAAAGAGCTGAAAGAGGTGGTAGTGAAGGCTCCGGACGCAAGGCAAAGAGGCGACACTACGAGCTTCAGACTACACGCTTTTTCGTCGAAACGCGACGTTACACTTGAAGACGGACTTAAGAAATTGCCCGGCGTAGAGGTGTCGGACAACGGCACAATAAGCTATCTCGGACGCAATATCAGCAATTTCTATGTAGAGGGGCTGCAATTGGCGGGATCTCGCTATAATCAGGTGACGCGCAATCTGCCATCCGACTATGTCACCAACGTAGAAATGATAGAAAATTTCAACGAGGCAAAAGTGGATAGCGGCAGGCAGAGCGACAATGTGGCCATGAACATACGTCTGGACGGCAAAGTGCGCTTTCGTCCGGTGGGAACGGCTGAGGCCGGAACCGGCATAAGAGATGATGATTTTCTTTACTCGCTCGGTGTCACCGGTATGTTTTTTGCACCGGCATTTCAGACGATGGTAAACCTTAAGGGAGGAAATATAAAGGAATTTTCTCTTGACCAAAGCAACGGCTCTCTGCCTTCAGGAGCGAGAAATGCCGTAGGCAACCTTTCAGGCGACACTCCTCCGCTGCCATCACGGCAATATAAGGCATTTGAAGATAATATCGTCACGGTGAATACGGTAAAGGCCATAACAACAGAGCGCACTCTCAACGCCAACGCATTTTATGCCTACAGCCATAATGACTATGATTATGACAGCCGCATAGCATATTTCACAGGCGACGACAATGTGCCGGTGGTGTTCGCCGAAAAATACTCTCCATTGTCATCAATTTACCGCTCAGGTCTTAATTTAGACTATTCGGTGAACAGCCGCAAGACATGGATAAAAAATAGATTTTCAGTAAACTATGAATTTCAGCACGGATCTCTCGACGCTTTGCTCTCCGACAGCGATCCGGTGATGCAGTCAATGCGCAACCGCACTTTCCGCTTTGTTGATGACTTTAACCTTGGCTTCAGACGCGGAGAAAAACGCTATTCACTTTCTGCTTGGCTGGGATACACGCTCACTCCTACCGCATCGGTTGACATCACTGACGCTCCGGCAAACGCTTTGTCCGGACTTCAGAAAGCCGACAGCCATACAGCCACAGCAAAGGTGAACACATCCTTTGACTGGCTGCTTACTTCGTCTTCTTCATTGAATTTCCCGGTGGACGCTGATTTTCAGATAGAGGCAATAAAGACCCGCTGGATGCCTTATGACTATCATAATGACGGATATGGTCGGCGAGGATCGATAAGAGTAAGGCCTACATACGAATTTATCTCAGGCAACCGTAAATTCGAGCTGAAAGCAGGAGTAGGAGGAAAGATGATGTTTATGACAGCCGAAAATCATGCCACCTCTGATATTCAGAAGCTAAACCGCCTGTTTCTATCACCTGTATTGCGCCTAAGCTATAAACCTACCACGCGTATCGCCATAAAACTGACAGGAGGCTATGACGAGGACGCCGGGGACATTGCGGAGCTGCTCACAGAAAAAATAATGAAATCTTTCAGAATTGAGACCGCACGCTCCGGAGTGATAGCAAGAAGTTCCAATTTGTTGGGAGCAGTCGATGCCCGCTACAGCAATCTTCTCAATATGTGGTTTGCAGACATTAAGATTACTGCGTCAAGAAATAAACTCAACACTATCGGCACCACAGAGGTATCAGGCGGCCAGATATCCTCAGGCTATTTGAGTGCGGACAATCACGTAGATGCTCTTACAGGATCGGCAGGATTAAGCAAACATGTACGCTCAATCGGTCTGCGCATGGGTGTGCGCGGCATATTGGGCGTGAATAAGTCGCAGACCATTCAGCAGGGCGAGCGTATAGCCGTAAACAATACAAATCTCAGCATACGTCCTACCGTTACTTTTGCCCCGGTAAAATGGATAGAGATGCAGCTTGAAGCTTCATGGAGCCGCACCCTAAGCAAATATCTAAGCACTGAGAGAATCACCTCCGGATGGAACAACCGGGGACGGCTATCACTTTTCCCAGTCGAGACATTAGAAATCTTCGGGCAGGTGGACTGCATATCCAAGCACGATGTAGGCATCAGCTATCCTACGGTGTGTATACTTGATGCCGGAGTCAACTGGAAAGTGGGTAAACTGCGCTTTGCCCTTAATGGCGGAAATCTTTTAAACAAAAAGCGCTATTATTACACTTCCTTTAACGAACTAAACACTTTCAGCTACAATTTTGCCCTTCAGCCTCGCTCATTCTCCCTATCCGTCTCAATTGTGCTGTAGACATACCGTAGCGGAAAAATCATAGCCCATTCTTTCCTAAAATATTGTGATATGCGAGATTATAATACCTTTGAGAGTCTCACTGTAATATGATGAATATAATAGGTTACCGTGATGAGATAATATCGGAAATCCATCCGGCGATAATTTCCACCGCCTCCTCGTTGACTTCGGGATGAGAATTAGGGTTCATGTCCATAAGCATAGGGGCATAAGTATCGGCTTTCACCAGACAATATCCCGTAGAGGGGAAAGCCACGAAATAATCGTCAGGGTTCTCGGGAAGGGCTGCCTCGATAGCAACAAGATTATCGTACCAGTTCAACGAGTTGTCGTAGATACCTTCGCCTACAAGAACCGGACATTTAATTTGCGACAATACCGGCACGGGATCATAATTCATCAATTCTTTCGTATAAACGTTGCTGATTTCTGCATCGGCAGATTTGGCAATCTCATCCGGGATCAATTTTCGCAATTCGGCTCCTTCTTTCCATTTAGGGGACGGCATATAGGTGAGCGCATATAACTGACGCTCAATATTTACACGAAGGGGAAAACCTGACGCTGATACCATGACGAGGAACGAGGCGTCGAAGGCTGCCGCACAGCAAGCAGCTGCCGCACTCTGAGGAAGACCGAGCCCTATGAATCCTGCATTGCTGCCCGCATCTACTGCATTTCTTAACGAATCGACAGTAAAATCGATGCCCTTAGGTGAGAGAAGTACATACTCCACGTCCACACTTTCCGTAGGAAGGGCTGCAGCGATGAGGTGCGCAGCATGTGATTCTGTCTCCGTAGGAGCGATGATAATACACTTCACAGGGGCGGCACTAAGTGCTGCTACGGCAGCCATAAATAATAAAAAGATCTTTCTTCTCATAGTTGTAAAATAATTTATGTGTTGCTGAGGATAGCTTGAGGTCATTGATACGGCGCAATTCTGTGCCGAGACGGCGGAATTGGTAGGCCAATCGGGATATGGTGACTTCTTCTTCTCCATGAATATATATTACGCTATAACGTAATACAAAGGTACATAAAAATCTGAGATTTTTTATGACCGTTGAGTAAAAAAGTCAAGACCGTAACTATCTTTGTGGGTAAAAAGAGGTCTATGGGTTTATTTTGCTGTATTCTGATTACTGACGGGTTAAAAATTCAACACAAGTTCGGCGTTTTGAACTAAGAATAGACAACTCTGCGTGACCTTATGAAGAACGAGGTAGCCGGTAATCAAATTCATGTCTTCAGATGTTATTATAACATGAATGGATTGGTTATAGGAATACTCATGCCCTTTATAGGGACATTGCTTGGCTCAGTTTGTGTCTTTTTGATACGAAAGAGTGTCTCGTCTCTGTTGCAGAAAGCTCTGACAGGTTTTGCCGCCGGAGTGATGGTTGCCGCCTCCGTATGGTCATTGCTTATACCCTCTATCGAAATGACGGGTAAAGATGGCTTCGCAAGTATTCTACCTGCCATAATCGGATTTTCAGTGGGTATATTATTTTTGCTTTTCCTCGATGAGATTATTCCTCACCAGCATATTGAAAGCAACCAAAGCGAGGGTCCGAAATCGCATCTTTCACGCACTTCCAAACTCGTTTTTGCTGTCACGCTCCACAATATTCCTGAAGGAATGGCGGTAGGAGTGGCGCTTGCCGCTGCGCTTGAGCATAATTCATATATGCCTATGGCAGCAGCCTTGGCTCTGTCAGCCGGTATTGCAATTCAAAATTTTCCTGAAGGGGCCATAGTGTCAATGCCACTTCACAGTGCAGGAAACTCGCGTCTAAAGTCATTCGTAATTGGTACTCTCAGCGGCATAGTCGAGCCAATCGGCGCCATACTTACAATACTTCTTGCATCAATGATAATACCGATATTGCCCTACCTGTTAGCCTTTGCCGCCGGAGCCATGATGTACGTAGTGGTAGAAGAGCTTATACCCGAAACGCAACAAGGCAAACATTCAAATATAGGCACTATAGGCTTCTCGGTAGGCTTCCTTCTCATGATGGCATTAGACGTACTTTTAGGCTAATAATTTGCTCTTCAAATACACAATAACCCTCAATTTTTGTTGAGGGTTATATTTTATCTGCAGAATCAGCAACCTTATCCATAAGCTCTATTATCATAGTCCATTCTTTTCCCAAAATATTACGGTATGTGAGATTATAAATCAATTTATCATAAAATTCAGGAGTTATAGAGTCTACAACTTTTGGTGTTAGAAATGAGAATCCACAAAACAGAGCAAAGGACGCATTAATAGTGATAAGCGGATGAATAGTGGATACATACTCTTTTATTTGTATAGGCTTAAATCTTGAGATCCATTTTAGGGTAAAAGCAGCCTGTTTGTATTTATTGGCAAATTGCGATCCTGCATAAGCTTTATATTTCTCAATATCATCAAAATATGCAACTACCGCACAATGTAATAATTCTTTATTAAGATAGATAGAATTTCCTATAGATTCTTCCAGACCTTGATTAAATATTTCATATAATTCTGAAAACATAAAGAATCTTTTCCTTATATTTTCAGAATCAGGAGATATTAAAGGCTGTACGGTGTATCTCATATCTACTATTTATGACTCAATTAATAGTCTACAAATGATTAACTAATTTGAAAAAAACAGTTTTATCCTTTATGATCTTCCCTCTTTCAATATAGATACTTTCATCATCATAATGAATACCTGTATTGGGTTGACGACTGGATTCTATACGATGTGTATTTGCCACTATACGAGAATACTCGTCGTCATTACCATGCAATAAAGTTTCATTATGCTTCTTACTCATTCGATTTCTCTTAATCAAACGTACTATCGCCCATACAGAATATATCGATATTAATACTGAAAAAAGAGATATAATATTTATAATAACAGTAAAATCCATAATATCTATTTTTTATATAAAACAATCCTATACTTAAGATAGATTGCATATGTCACTAAAGCAATCCATACCAACATAAATTGCAGAAAATGATTTTTAAGATACAAATTGTTGATATAATGAACATAAAACATACCCATTGTTAAAGTAAGTAATATTCCAATTACTATAAATTGCAATGGATTAATACAATATTTCAAAATCTTATAGTCCTCAAACAAACTACAAATTAGTGTAAGAGCAGAGAATATATAATATCCTTGAGACATAAAATTCTTAAAAAGATCCCAAAAGGTAATGGTGACTCTGGTAAATAGCCAATTTGCACCCCATATACATATCACCGGTATTAGTATAGGAATAATCGCATTAACTAATAACCACATGAAAACTTTTGAGTTTGGCGTACTCTCTATATTACGACTAAACATTGTAATTTATAAACCACTTTCTCTTATATCATTTGCAAAGTTAAATACTTTTTTTCAAAGTAATATGCTTTTATTCAATTTTTTTAAATTTTATATTAGAGATTAAATAAATTTAATGTTTATATTATACGTGCGCGTGTATCTTACTACGTTAGATATATAAAAACAAACTATGAAATACACAAACATACGCAAAAATCCAAAGAAATTTTTGGCGCTTACCGGTATAAATATTGCTCTTTTCGATGAGATTCTTCCTTGGTTTGAGGAAGAGCACGACCATTATCTTCGCTATCACGAGATAACCGGCAAGAAACGAAGTGGAAAACGGGCAGGGGCAATCTATTCCAATTCTCCGCTGCCAACCGTGGCAGACAGGCTCTTCTTCATTCTGGTCTATCTTAAGAACAATCCCATTCAGGAATATCATGCCGAATGTTTAGGAATGAGCCAGCAGCAGTGTGGAAAATGGATTCATGGGCTCGCCACAATCCTTGAGCTCACCCTTAAGTCTGCCGTGATGCTTCCGGCCAGGACCATGAAGGAATTCATTTCCGTCCTGGAAAAACAAGGAGGAGCCGGGGTATGCCACATATTGCTCCATGATGCTACGGAGCGGGAGATTCCCCGCCCGTACGACCCTGAATTGCAGGAAGAGAACTACAGCGGAAAGAAAAAGAAGCACACGGTCAAGATGTGGCACTCCGGAAAGAGAAAAATTTAATGAGGAATCATTATCATGGTTCTATGGCAATATGCTTAAAGAACGCCGTAAAGAGCTCAAACTAACTCAAAAACAATTGGCAGAACGTCTTGGAAAAGAAAAAAGCTATATAGCACAAGTAGAAAACGGTAAAGCTGATATCCAAATTTCAAGTTTTTTCCACATTGCATCTATACTGGGTATACAATTTGTTCCTACTTTTATCAATAACATTTAGTCACTATACGCAGATATTTCTGCTCTCCAATAAAAAATGACTAACTATGCCAACGACCCGAAGACAGTCATCAGCTGGTTTGAATGATTACTATTATAACACAAATTAACATATTCTTTACGGTTATACTCTAAATATTTGCTTATTCTCTTGATTCTTTCGACTATAGGCTGAAACTTTGTATTCGCAAAATTCAATCAACAGACTATGAAGATTATCGAAAGGCATTTGAATTTTTCCGGTAAGGTTAACTATATTTGAAGCAATATAATATATGTCGGATAAATTTCAAATACTTCTCGCATCGATGATAAAACACTAAAAAAGGAGACCGACTATAATGTTGGCCTCCTTTCATAGTTTTATAAGAAAAAAATGTTTGTATCAGAATATATCTATTTCAGATATCGTCGAATCCGAAGAGTGCGTACAACAGATATATTGGTGTTGTTTATAAATCAGAAGGTAGGTTCGTTGGCAAGATTCCAAAGGTTGAGATAAGCTGCGCGGGTGATGTCAACAGTTTTTGGCCAATTAATTTTATCTGTATGATCGGACGGCATGTGATAGTCGGGATGACCGTCGGTGTGGTACCAGATAATAGGTATGTCACGTTTTGCAAACGAGCCGTTGTCGCCTCCTCCTATCGGTCGATCCCATGCTCGGTAATCAGGCTTCAAATTTAGATTTCTTTCAGTGATATCATCTCGTAGCCACTGCTCAAACACGGGGTGGGCTTCGGTATAGAAATACACTACATGTTCCGGCACATCTTCACGATTGTTGCGTCCTATCATGTCGAAATTAAGATAACCCTTTATCTTTTCCGGCTCAGGATAAGTAAGCATGAAATGTTCGGATCCAAGCAATCCTTTTTCTTCTCCATCCCATAGCGCAAAGATTATAGTACGCTCAGGCTGCACACCTGAAGCCATAAATGCACGAGCAATTTGGAGCACTGCGGCAACACCTGAAGCATTGTCGTCGGCACCATTATATATCTTGTCGCCGTCCAGCAGCGGATCTACACCAAGATGATCATAATGGGCGCCTATAATTACTATTTCATCAGGATTCTTGCCTTCGATTTTGCCCATTACATTTTTTAGTGCGAGCTTCTGATGCACCTGTCCGTCGAGTTTGGCAATCGAATCCGGATGCACGGTATATCTTCCTTTTTTCTGACGCTCGATTCTGTAAGCGTCAAAAGGCTGTGTGAAGCTCTCACCATCCCAAGGCTCGAGACCAAGCGCCTTAAGCTGCGACTCCACATATAGTCCGGCTATACGTCCGCTTTGGTATCCGGCTTCGCGTCCTTCGAGTTCGTCGGCGGCAAGAAATCCTATATGGGCTTCAGCGGTCTGGCGGTTGATTGTGTTATATCCAATCTCTTTAGGCGACGGAGCTACATTCGCGTTTTGTTTCTTTGCCTTGGGAGCTGCATCAGCATTAATGGCGAGTGACGCTGCCAAAGCAAGCGCTGCAATTCTTATAATTTTCATGGTGCGACTGTTATATTGTTTTTATTATTAGACAAAGTTAATAAAATCGTTCTGATTATGCAAGATTTACAAAAATATTGACATATATGTCGGTATCAAAAGTATTTCACCATCTTTCCTAAGATCTTTCGTGTATATAAGATAACTATGAGAAATTCTTGAAGAAAACTTTCTCATAAACGAATCAAGTGATGCATGAGTGTTATAACCCGATGATTTTACTTCCACAGGACAGATTTTACTATCTCTGGAAAGGAGAAAATCTATTTCGTAGTTGTGCTTACCATCATCTTTTACCCATGTGTAGTAAAATAGTCTATTTCCTGATGAAGTAAGTATTTGCGCCACTACATTCTCATACACATAACCAAGATCGGCCGGTAATTTATCTGAAAGAAGTTTTTGATATATTATATTGTCAGTAGCATTTTTATCCCAAAATGCCAAAGTAATAAATAGCCCGGTATCACCAAGATACATCTTATATCTGTCATAATCTGCGTGCAATGCCAAACCTACATTAGGGTCATTGGCATGATGCGAAATATTTACTGTCATACTTTCTTCCATTTCTCTTAGAAGTTCGGCCATCTTTTCAGTATCTTCCGATCTACCAAGCACTCCCTTTACTTTATATCGAGAAGCATTACCTGTCAGTTGAGACGGTATTGATTTAAAAAGTCTTGATGCCTTTCCGGTAGGGTCAATTTTTTCAAAATCGTCAAGATATAATTCTATAATCTCCCTTTTTACTGAGTCAACAGCGGAAAGATTGAGGGTATCGAGATAAGTGTCCACTGCCTGAGGCATTCCTCCCACAAGCATGTATAGTCTGAAATCCCTCATCAATTTGCGTGCCACAGCGTCTCCAAGAGATTTCTTTTGTTCATAAATATGTCGCATCATAGGAATAGTAACTGTATCATCAAGTGCCCATCTGAATTCTTCATAATCCATAGGATACATCGTTATACGAGTTTCTTCACTGGGTATGACTATATCCTTTGTATTTTTTCTTATTGAGAGCAGTGATCCGGTCTCTATATAATCATATCTATGATCTTTGACGAGGTATTTTATAGCCTGTCTTACAGCAGGACATTTTTGAATTTCATCAAATATAATTACAGATTTCCTTTCCTTTAATGTGACTCCATAAATGAACTGTAATTGCATAAAAAAATTGTCTCTATCTGATATGTGATCTACAGCATCCCAAAGTGCTTCAGGTGCATCGGCAAAATCCACAACGATATAACTTTCATATTCATTTCGTGCAAATTCCTCCGCTATTGTAGACTTACCTACACGACGAGCTCCTTTTATAAGGAGTGCTGTCTTACCGTCTTTCGTTCTTTTCCACTCTAATAGTTTATCATATATTTTGCGTTTGAAAAGTGTATTCATTGAATTATAATTTAAATATAATGCAAATTTAGCCTTCTTTTATCATTTCCCAAAATTTAAAATGCCATTTTTGTTCCTTTTCTCAACTTTTATTTTGCCATTTTTGTTCCTTTTCTCAACTTTTTTCGTTAACTTACACATAATCAATAACATTTACAAAACAGCTATTTTTTTCAAAATATAATTATTTTTTTTCACCTTTTTCATAGTGTAATTAGTCTTGACTTGTAGATTAATTGTTGATAAGTGGATAAAATGAGTTGATAAAGCGGGATTATCCGTTGATAAGTGTATAGAAATAAGTAGATAACCGGTAGATAAAAATATAATAACTTTTGCCACCAAAATTTTAATTTTCAATACAAGTTGGTGTATAAAAATTGCGGGTATCTCTCCAAATTTTTTACCATAAAGTTATCAATTTCTTTTTATATCCATTCTGATAAGTTATTTCACTTTTTTTACACACTTATCAACGGAAGAAATGAAAAAGTTATGATGTAGATAACTTTTCACAAATTATCTACAATGTTTATAACTTTAGATAATATGCTGATAAATAAATGTCATATAATATAAAGTATGTAGATAAAGCGTTGATAACAGATTATAACCATACTATGTAAAAAAGCCATTCAAAAGTTATCTACATTTTTTGAAGGACATTATTATAGTTATTATAAGTTTTAAAAAAGAATATTTATTTAATTTTTTACCTACATAATAATAACATCCAATTCCATCATCAAAATCAAATTTTCCAAAAACACGTGTAAGAACATACAGAAATTCAAAAAAATATCTATCTTTGTATTTAATTTAAATTATAAAAAAACTTTACCACGCATGTTTTATTTTCTTTTTATACAAGCCATAAATTACTATCATGAATGTTTTGAGGTATGTGTTGAATAATTTAATGAATATTACACTTGATAAAATTTAATATTATATGAAAAAAAGACTTTTTTCCTTAATTTTCGGAGCAGCTTTGGTTTATGGCTATGCTGATGACATAGTCAACACTCCGGCTTATCGTTGGTCAGGCGATACTATTTATCAGGGAGAGTTTATTGCTACAGCTACCTCTCCTTACGAGATAATATCCACTTATTCAGCTCGACCGGGATATTTTATGCCTATTTCTAAAGAGTGGAAAAAGAAGAACGACCTTGCACCCTACCCTTCTCTATCATCAGGCAACCGCCTGCATGAAGCTGTATATAACATGGCTCTTGACGAGATGGTGAATGCTGTTGAGCCTGACACCACTCTTCGCACAGGTAAAGAATGGGCAGGAGTGTGGACACGTGATGTCAGCTACTCTATTCTTCTGTCAATGGCTTATCTACAGCCTCTGGCCTCACAGATTTCACTGATGAAAAAAGTGGATTCTATGGGTCGTATAATTCAGGACACAGGCAGCGGAGGTGCATGGCCCGTATCGACAGACAGAGAGATATGGTGCATAGCAGCCTATGAGGTATATAAAGTGACAGGTGATCGTGAATGGCTTGAGTATATCTACCCTATAATAAAAAGATCGCTTGAAACTGACGCTCAATGCGTCTATGATCAAGAGACAGGACTTGTGAAGGGTGAGACCTCATTTATCGATTGGCGCGAACAGAGTCATCCTAAATGGATGCAGTGCGCTGATATTTATAACACCGAGACTCTGTCAACTTCTATCGTGCATGCTCAGGCATGGAAAGTGCTTTATGAAATCGCTACTGAATTAGGCCATAAAAAGGTGGCTGCCGAGGCGTTGGAAATGTCTGATAAAATAGCAGCAGGTATCAACGAATATCTATGGATGGCTGATAAGGGATATTATGGTATGTATTTGTACGGGCGTGACAATCTGATTATGAATCCTCGTGCCGAGACACTTGGCGAATCGCTTGCCATAATGTGGGATATAGCCGATACTGACCGTGCCAAGACTATCACTGAGAATAATCCCACCACACCTTTCGGTGCCACAATCTTTTATCCTCAGATTGCCGACATGCCTTCTTACCATAATAATTCCCTATGGCCCTGGGTAGGTAGTTGGTGGGCGATGGCTAATGCTAAAGCAGGTAATGAAGATGGCGTAATGCAGGGAATAGGAGCTATAGTGCGTCCGGCAGCTCTCTTCTGCACAAATAAAGAAAATTTCAATCTTGACAACGGTGATATCTACACCGAACTAAATTCCTCTAACATGTTGTGGTGTTTGAGTGGTAATCTTGCTCTTACTCACAAAATATTGTTTGGTATAGAATTTGAAAAAGACAAGCTTGTATTTCATCCGTTTGTACCTAAGGCATTAAGCGGCGACCTCAAACTTGATAATTTCAAGTACCGCGACGCTGTGCTTGATATTACTGTAAAAGGATATGGAAATAAAATAAAATCCTTTACTATCAACGGTAAAGAGCAGAGTCCGGAAATATTGGCAAAGGCGGCTAAAGGTAAGATGGATGTGGTAATTGTTATGGCTGATAATGATATACCGGCTATGAAGGTCAACAATGTGGCAAATCAAAAAGCACCACTCACTCCGATTGCATGGCTTGAAAATAATACTTTGTGCTGGAATCCAATTGAATACATCAACCACTATATAGTGATTCGTGATGGAAAAAGAATTGCTGAAACAACTTCTACAACTTATGATGCTTCTATTCCCGGTGAATATCAAGTGATAGGTGTAGCCGACAACGGTATCGAAGGATTTGCTTCCGAACCTCGTTCAACTCGTCAAACCACTATATTGCAGATTCCGGATGAGTCCACCGTTATTTCCTCAGAAGAAATAGTGTATCGTCCTGAAAATATAGTCACCGGATACAATGGAAACGGTTTTATCGAACTTGACAAGTCATCATCCTCTATTGAAATACCGCTAAATATAGCTCAAGATGGCAAATACAGTGTACAATTGAGATATGCCAATGGCAATGGTCCGGTAAATACAGAAAATCGCTGCGGTATTCGTACAATTTTTGTAGACGGATTGAAAAAAGGTATAGCAGTAATGCCTCATAGAGGCAGAAATAATTGGAGTGATTGGGGATTGTCGAATTCTATTACAACAGATCTTACAAAGGGCAATCATGTGATCAGTATAAAATACATGCCTGAAAATGAGAATATGAATATTTCCACCAACCATGTTTTAATCGACGAGGTACGTGTCACGCAATTATGATTGGTTAAATGTATAAGATAATAGGGTAAAAATTAGTTTTAAAGTTTGCTTACTTTTCGTAAAGGCTTGTATATACAAATATATACGAGCCTTATTTTTGTATTTGCTCCTTTGCCCATATTTTTGTACTTTTGCAAAGTAATATTAAGAAAATAAATATGGATATCAGAATACTACCGCCCGAGTGTATGATCGAGACGGAGATCAACCTCCCGTTAAGCAAAAGCATGAGCAATCGCGCTTTGCTGATGGACGCCCTTACTCCCGGTCAGCACAAGCCATTTTCTGTGGCTGTGTGCGACGACACGGAGGTGATGAGCAATGCTCTCGCTTCATCGCACAAAGGCAATATTAATATTGGAGCCGCCGGTACAGCCATGCGATTTCTCACGGCATATTATGCGGCTACCGAAGGTGCGGATGTCACGATCGACGGCATAGAGCGTATGCGCCATCGCCCTATCTCTCCACTTGTGGATGTGCTTAGAGATTGTGGCGCCGAAATAGAATATATAGGCGAAGAGGGTTTTCCGCCTTTGCATATAAAAGGAAAAAAGCTGCATGGCGGAAGTCTGAAAATGGACGCTTCTGTAAGCTCGCAATTTGTATCGGCTTTGCTTATGGTGGCTCCTACTTTTGATTCCCCCACCACTCTTACTCTCGAAGGCGAACTTGCCTCGCTTCCCTATCTCGAAATGACAATAGAGATGATGCGGCGCAGAGGCATAGATATAGAGCGATCGGGCAAGCAAGTGGAAGTAACTCCCGGACAGTATTCACTTCCCGCCGATTCAGCAATAGAGGCCGATTGGAGCGCCGCCTCCTATTGGTATAATATAGCAGCTCTGTCAGCAGGATGGATTACACTCCCGGGGCTTAAGTTGCCGTCGCTGCAAGGCGATAGCCGTGTGGCGGCCCTCTTTGATAAGTTAGGGGTAATAACAAATAATGAAGATGGCAAAATCGAGCTCAGCGCTTCGCCGGAGGTCTATTCTCGTCTTGACGAGGATTTCTCCGACACGCCGGACATAGTGCAGACTCTCGTAGTGGCATGCTGTATGCTTGGAGTGCCTTTTGAATTCACAGGAGTGGCCTCACTGAAGATTAAAGAGACCGACCGCCTTGAGGCTCTGAAAAACGAAATTCTGAAATTCGGGTCAATCCTCGAGATAGAAAAAGGCAATGTGATAAAATGGAACGGACGGCGCAATCCTATATTCTCAATTCCTGAAATTGATACTTATGGCGACCATCGTATGGCTATGGCATTTGCTACCGCCGCCGTGTATATGCCGGGCATAGTGATTAAGGACTGTGAGGTGGTGAATAAATCTTATCCCGGATTCTGGGATGATATGCGCTCTGCGGGCTTTGAGATCATTGACGCCGCTCTGCCTTATGATCCGCAAGCTCAAGAGCAATGATAGTATCTCTTATCATCCTGGCAGCTCTTTTTGGTGTGGGTATAATACTATACATACACCATAGGCTCACACCTGATACCGATTCGCAGATGGAGTCGGATTCTACGGATAATGATGCTGCAAACGCAAAGCCTGAAGACGAACAGTGCTGCGGAATGCATATCACATGCGATAAAGATTCGCTTCTTGCCGCTGTAAGCACAGAGATAGTGTACTACGATGACGAAGAACTTGACGCCTACCGAGGGCGCACATCCTCGCAATACAGCGACGAGGAGATAGAGCAATTTCGAAATGTGCTTCTCACTCTCCTTCCCCAGGATATTGCAGGGTGGGCGCGAAGCATCCAGTTGCGCGAAATCACAATGCCCGATATAATACGAGATGAACTACTAATGATAGTGAGTGAAGCAAGAGTAAAGTAAAAAACTGTGTTAGATTTTTTTCAATACGAATTTTTCAGAAACGCCCTCTACGGTGTACTGATTATTAGCATAGCGGCTGCCATAGTGGGCACCTACATTATAGCCCGGCGTATGGTGGCTATAGCAGGCGGTATCACCCATTCATGCTTCGGCGGCTTGGGTTTAGGCTACTTCTTAGGTATTAATCCAATAATTATGGCTGCCGTATTTGCCATTGCGTCGTCAGTGGGTGTGGAGTGGATGTCACGCCGCATCAATGTGCGCGAGGATTCGGCTATTGCCGTGGTGTGGAGCGTGGGTATGGCTGTAGGCGTGCTTTTTGTGTTTCTCACTCCGGGATATGTACCGGAGCTTAACTCATTTCTTTTCGGCAATATACTCACAATATCAACAACCGACATATGCGTGTTTGCTATCTACACTATAGTGCTTCTGGCGTTCTTCATCGCCTATTACCGCAAGATAGTGGCTTGTGCTTTCGACACGGATTTCGCCACAGTAATCCATTTGCCTGTAAAAATGATTTCCTATGCCATGACGGTGCTTGTGGCCGTGTGCATAGTGCTCACTATACGCCTTGTAGGTATCATGCTGTTGATGTCGATGCTGTCTTTGCCGATGATGACAGCGGAGATATTCTTGCATAAGTTCAAAAGCATTCTTTTGGCTTCGGTCGGTATATCGCTGGTGTCGAGTGTGAGCGGCCTGCTTATAGGCGCTATGATAGATGTGCCCTGTTCGGCGATAATAGTGATTATCATGGTATGTTTTTATGTTATAGCTAAGACCGTTAGCATGATTTCAAGCAGAAATTAGTCTATGATTGATTTTACTCCTATAGCAAGGTTGGTGTTAAGCCATCATGTAAAGGCTGCTGAGCAATGGACCGATAGCCTCGAAAAGGTGCAGCTAAGCCAGCTTGAATATATTATAAATAAGGGCCGAAAGACGTCGTTCGGCGTTCAGCATTCATTAGGGTCTGTTGATAGCTATGAGGCCTTTGTAAAGCATGTGCCAATGGGCGATTATGAAGATTTCCGTTCCCAGGTAATGATGATGGTGGAGGGGAAAAAGGATGTGCTTTGGCCCGGAGTGACCACTCGTTTTGCTCAGTCGTCGGGCACTACCGGAGGCAAAAGCAAATATATACCCATTACTGAGGATTCGCTGAATATCAACCATTATGCCGGCACGAAATACGTAGTGGCACATTATCTCAATCTTTATAGAGATTCGCGCCTATTCTCGGGCAAAGCTTTTATTCTTGGAGGCAGCTTTGCCAACGAGCTCAATTTGCCGCCAAATGTTAAGGTGGGTGATCTCTCGGCTTCGCTTATCGACTGTATGAATCCCGTTGCCGAGCGATTTCGCGTGCCTAATAAAAATATAGCTTTGATGAAGAATTGGCATGAAAAATTGCCGGCTCTCATTTCAGCTTCTTTAAATGAAAATATCACCAATATATCCGGCGTGCCTTCGTGGTTTCTTACCGTGCTTAAAGGCGTTATAGAGCAAGCCGGAGTGTCGACTATCCATGATGTATGGCCCAATCTGGAGGTGTTCTTTCATGGCGGTATTTCCTTTGCTCCGTATAGCGATGAGTATACGCGCATCACCGCTCCCGGAAAAATGTGCTTTTTTGAGACATATAACGCCTCCGAAGGATTTTTTGCCACACAGAGCGCTATTGATGACAAATCTATGCTCTTGCTTATGGATGCCGGTATATTCTACGAGTTTTTGCCTCTTGAAAATGTTGACGATCCGCATGCGGAAGCTTTGCCGGCATGGAAGGTGGAACAGGGACAGACTTATGCGCTCGTGATCACCGCATGCAATGGCCTTTGGCGCTACCGATTAGGCGACACCGTGAAGATAGAGAGCGTAAGACCATTGAAAATCACCATAGCCGGACGCACTAAAAGCTTTATCAACGCTTTCGGCGAGGAACTTATGGTAAATAATGCCGATGCAGCCATGACACGTACCTGCCATCAGTTAGGATGTACGGTGGTGGACTATACCGCAGGACCCGTATATACCGCAGGATCGCACAAGGGGCGCCATGAGTGGTGGATTCAGTGGGGTGTGCCGCCTGAAAATATTGAAGAGTTTGCCGACCTTCTCGACAAAAACCTCCAAGACGAAAATTCCGACTATCAAGCCAAACGCACCGGCGGCATATTTCTTGACAGGCTCACCGTGCGCTCTGCTCCCGAAGGGCTTTTTGAGGCATGGCTCGAGTCCACAGGCAAGCTTGGAGGACAGCGTAAGGTGCCGCGTCTTACCAACACGCCCGAGATCATAAAATCTCTCGCACAACTATACGAAAAATTTAACCGACCCAATTAATAATATGACAACACTCTTTATAGGCGGCCTTAAGATGCCGGAAATATTGGTTATAGCTCTTGTGGTGCTCCTTCTTTTCGGAGCGTCTAAAATACCTACACTTATGCGTAATCTCGGTAAAGGCGTGCATAGCTTTAAGCAGGGCCTTGAGGACGCAAAAGAAGAAATCAACAAAGAGGTAAAGAAAGCCCCTGATAGCGAAGACTAAGACCCATGGCGGTGAAAGAAGAGAAAACGGCATCGGGCGAAATGAGCTTTTGGTCGCATCTCGACGTGCTCCGAGGCGTACTCATACGCATCGCCGTGGTGGTGTGTGTGCTTGCCGTGGTGATGTTCGCTTTTATGCCGTGGATTTTCGACCATGTGATTACGGCTCCATGTTCGGGTAGCTTTCCTGTATATCGTCTTTTGGGTAATATTAAGGGTGACGGCCAATGGTTACCCGACCTTAGCGGCGATGACTTCCATGTTGAGCTTATAAATATCCAGCTTGCGTCTCAATTTTTCGTGCATATGTCGGCATCATGGATGTCGGCCCTGATATTAGCTTTCCCTTTTATCATATACCAGCTGTGGGAATTTGTGGCTCCCGGTCTGTATCCTTCCGAAAAACGAAATGCCGGCAGAGCTTTCTTTTTCGGAAATATCATGTTCTATTTAGGCATGTGTGTTGGCTATTTTGTGGTGTTTCCGGTGGCTCTGCGATTTCTTGCCGATTATCATCTAAGCGACAAGATAGCCAATACCGTGTCATTGACCTCTTATATGGATAGCTTTTACACTCTTGTGCTCATGATGGGCGTGCTTTTCGAGCTCCCGCTGCTTGCATGGCTCTTGGGAAGAATGGGGCTGTTGAATAAAGGCTTTTTCCGTAAATACAGGCGCCATGCCATAGTGGCGATACTTATACTTGCGGCTATAGTGACTCCCACAAGCGATGTTTTCACACTCGGCATGGTGTTTTTGCCGGTGTATGCGCTTTGGGAAGCAAGTGCGTTGCTGGTAAAAAAATAGATTTTTGTTAGTAAAATTAATAATAACCGTAAATCTTTTATATAAATGAAACTTACCCTGAAAAATTTAGGATTGCTGCCGCGAATTATCATTGCCATCCTGCTTGGTATAGGCGCGGGATATGTTTTCCCTGAATGGGCGGCGAGAATCTTTGTCACCTTCAATTCCATCTTTTCTGCCTACCTTAGTTTTATTGTGCCCCTTCTTATCATTGGCTTTGTGGCTCCTGCCATAGCTGATGTTGGCAGTATGGCAGGCAAAATGCTTGTTGCCACTGCAGCTTTGGCTTATATATTCACATTTCTGTCGGGTATGGTGTCTTATTTCACGGGAGAGTTATGCTTTCCGTCGCTCATATCTGTCGACAATTACATTTTAGATACGAATGAGGCCACTACGCTCGCTCCGTTCTTCACTATGGATATAGAGCCTATTATGGGAGTGCTTACAGCTCTGGTATTGGCTTTCGTCCTTGGTATAGGTGTTGCCAAGAATAATGCGCCTTCACTGAAGAACGGCCTTAATAATTTCCGTGATGTGATCACATGGGTTATCAATAAATCCATTATTCCCCTACTCCCGCTATATATCTTCGGTATTTTCCTAAATATGACAATAAGCGGCGAAGTTGGTCCGATATTGGTGACATTTGCCAAGATTATAGGTGTGATATTTGTGCTGCATATCTTTATCCTTGTGCTGCAGTACTGCATAGCCGCCATTTTTGCCCGTAATAATCCTTTCAAGGCTCTGTGGGGCATGATGCCGGCATATTTCACGGCGTTAGGCACAGCCTCGTCGGCTGCTACTATACCGGTGACTCTAAAAAGGGCGATAGCCATAGGCGTCGATGAGAATGTGGCGGGCTTTACAGTGCCGCTATGCGCCACGATACACATGTCGGGCTCCACTCTGAAGATTGTGGCATGTGCCCTTGCCTTGATGATCACACAAGGTATGCATTATGATTTTGGCATGTTTGCTGCGTTTATAGCCATGCTTGGCGTGAGTATAGTGGCTGCTCCCGGCATTCCCGGCGGAGCCATCATGGCGTCGCTTGGTGTGCTTAGTTCCATTCTTGGCTTTACTCAGGAGCAAAATGCCCTGATGATCGCTCTATATATATCCATGGATAGCTTCGGCACAGCATGCAACGTCACAGGCGACGGTGCCATCTCCCTAATCATCAGTCGCTACTTTGGTGGCAAAGCGCATTAAATTTATAATCCTCCAAATCTGTGCTTTTTTAACTGAAAAAGTAGTAGAAATGTCATCTTCGACATCTCTACTACTTTCAACTATTGCTTCTTTTATAGATGCTTAAGTTTACCAATAAACATTATATCATTGCCTTCCGGATCAATTGATTCTAAAAGTTCGTCCAATTTCTTGCGTTGTTCTTTCGTCATATCGTTATTGCTCCAATTCTCCTCTATATGGTCAATCAACTGTCCCGGTTCCCAAATTTGCACAAAATAGCCGTTTCTGAAATTTACGGTTGAAATTTCTGCGTTGCCGCAAAAGTCATTAATCAATTCAGCGTTCGACACTGTCCCCGTTTCTTTATCTTTCCACATCAAGCGTTTTTCTTTCCCATTTACTTGATATGCGATAGCAGAGGGGAGTTCTATACCCATATACCACGAATCCTCACCCCTGCCGTTTCGTTCATTTAAAATAGCGCGAGGCTGAATCTTATTGTTCTTACTGTCATAAGAGTATAAGGTGTCATTATTCGTAAACATAAATGCGTTGTTTGGCGTATTCTTGAAAGCCCAAACCTCATTGTTAAAACCAACTGCGTTACCATTATTGTCTACAAAAGAAGAGCTTGACAATGATGGATGTCTGACCGACTCGTGCTTATTGTTGATAGGATCGACACGCACTGCGTTCGGACCGTCAGGTATATCTTTAAAAGCCAGTGAAGCGATTGACACATAATCATCGTCAGCCCCAATGATGGAGGCTTTTCTTATATCCCCTATATCAAATGATCTTACGTACTCTCCTTTAAGATTGTACTCCAACATTGATTTAGACACCATCTCTGTCACATATACCGCTCCACGATTTTCGTCTATGAGTGCATCGTATGGCAATATATATTCTCCGGGTCCATTACCTACCATACCTATCTGAGCAATATATTTGCCTTTACGGTCAAATAGTAGAATGGGTCTCTGTGATCCTTGTACAATCGCAACATAATTATCGGAAATTACAGGTTTCCATGCTTTAAAAAAAGCGGATTCCGAGTTCTCAAATGTGATAGTAGAGTAGTTTTCAACAAGGTCGCTTAATAATATTGTACGCTCACCTACACTCTCTGTCTCGTCTATTACAATAAGATTATATCCGTTATCGGATATGCTGTCATGGGTGCTATGACCTGAACACCCTATCATAGTTGCACCTATTATAAGGGAAGTAAAAGAAAGAAAATTTTTTGAATGCATTTTTATTCCAATTATTAATTTGTTGTATGCTCTGTTTATGTCTGTGACTGATGAATATCTTATCCCATAACAATATACCTTTAAATTATAAAATTAATTATATAACTATATATATAAAATTAATTACAAAATTAATTTATACGTTTAATATAGCCAAGTATTTACTTCCAAAATTATCTATAGTTAACATGAATTAACTAAAAACAAATTAGTTTTATCCAATGTGCAATCCATAATAGATGCCTGAAAATATGTATCTTTGCAATGTAAAGTGAAAGACTTACATCATTACGCATGAAATTCAATCAAGGTATATTAATTACATATTGACAAAGGCAGCAAAATGAAGAATATCATATATATAATTTTATGTGGATTTGCGTGCTGTGCAGCCTTCATCGGCTGCGGAGGCAATCGTGAAGTGGATAACCGACTGAGTAAAGCTGATGTCCTGATGACCGATGCCCCCGACTCGGCTCTAAGCATACTAACTGGTATGTGCCCAGACAGCATGAGCGAGAGGCAGAGGGCTTGGCATGCTCTACTGCTTACCAAGGCTAACGCTAAAAATTATCTACCTTTAGATAAATCGCTTATCTCTCAGGCAGTGGACTATTACGAGGGGAAAGGTGACTCTCTCGAGGCGCAGTCACTCTACTATCTGGGGTATTTTTACTCTGAAAACCTCATACTGGATACTGCCCTCGTGGTCTTGAACCAGGCATACGAAACGGCCCTGGCCGCTAACGATATCTTTTTTGCCGGTATGAGCGCAAGGGAGATGTCAGATGTATATCGTTATCAATTTATACTTGGAGAGGCACTAAAATGGGGAAAAATTGCTAAAACCAAATTTGAAGAGATCAATAAGCCTGTGCATGCCGCTTGGATGGATCCTAATATAGCCAACATATTTATATTCAATGACAATTTAGATTCTGCTAAAGCTATACTCGACAGTGCCGCCAAAAGTGTTTATTATGATAATGTTAATTTCCGAAATAATGTGATACTTAACAGAGTTGAACTGGCTTCTCAACTTAATAACTATGGTGATATGTTGACGCTGTATGACAGTGTCTCAGAGGACGCATATAGTTATACAGCCCATGACCGTCTTAACCAAGCAAAAGCTTCTATAGAGGAAGGGTTATACGATGATGCCGAAAAGTATATTTCAATGGCAAAGAAGTTGAATATGAATGAAGCCGATTCCTTGTATTTAGGTAAAATGCAAAGTAAGTTACTTTCGGCTAATAAAGAATATAAGATTGCATGCGAAGCAGCCATGGAGTTTGCTGACAATCTTATGAGCAGTGATATAAAGCTTCTATCTGAGCCTCAGATATTGCTTCTGACCGATAACTACAAGCTTAAAGTCGAAAACAACAAGCTGCAAATAGAAAGAAACAGGTGGTTTATTATAGCCCTCATAGTGCTGTGTCTGCTTTTGGGCATTATAATCTTGTTTATGCGCAAGAATTATAAGATAAACATCGAACGAGAAAGATCTGAGAGTGAACGGCTGGCCTCTGACTTAGACACCATGCGAGAAGACCTTACGCTGAGCAATAAACAGTATAACGAGCTGTCGGCAGAGAATCAAGAGATAAAGACATCGCTGGACAAGCAAATGTCGGATTTAAATACCCTGCGAGAGAAT
>CAZJKZ010000036.1:0-23820 GCA_964546885.1 uncultured Bacteroides sp. | reverse complement strand
TTTACCGTGGGTCTTAAGGACCCACGGCTACCATATTTCGTCCCTACGGGACTGCTCCCTTTCTTAACTTACAGACACTACATCACTTACATATGTAACCTTTTCAATTTCGCAATATTTCAGGTTTTCCTTTTCAATGCAGGTAGCAGGCCGTATGTTTAAATGCAGAGATCTGTTGGATAAGATATATGCCAAAGGAATAAGGCTTGCGGGGGCATAGATGTGCCTGCGCTGCATCTATTACGTTTGGCTATAATATCAGCTATTGCTTCAGGTGGAATTTTGCCACGACCCACATCCACTAAAGTGCCAACGATAGCGCGCACCATATTGCGCAGAAATCTGTCGGCTGTGATTGTGAAGCACCATGCGTGTGTGCCGCACTGCTCCCATCGCGCTTCAGTGATGGTGCATATATTAGTCTTTACCTGAGTGTGGAGTTTTGAAAAGGAAGTGAAATCCTGACATCCGAGCAAATACTGAGAAGCTTGATTCATGGCTTGGAAATCAAGGGAGGCAGGCGCAAGCCAGCTATATGGATATGCGAAAGGCGACTTGCGTGTCACCGCATAATAATGGTAGGTGCGTGATGTGGCATCAAAGCGCGCATGGGCATCATCGGGTACCGACCAAATATCATATATTGCGATATTTGGTCCTATCATGGCGTTGAGGCTGCGCACAAGGGTAGGGGCGAGAGGCGAGTCACTGTCGAAATGAGCTATCATCATACGGGCATTCACGCCGGTGTCGGTGCGTCCGGCACCGGTGATGCCTGTAGGTTTGCGCAACACTCGGCTTAGAGCATCTTCGATATAGCCCTGTACGGTGGGTTCACCCGGCTGTATCTGCCAGCCTGAGAATCCATTGCCGTTATATGCCAAGTGCATGAAATAGCGCACAGTCTCTAAATTTAGATATCTATTCTTTTTTAAGGTAGGTGTATCCGAAGAGCCCCGAGCGGTAGGTGCTTAGGAAATCGCGGCCCTCTTCAGGTGTGATTTTGCCTTCCTTCATTGATTTTGTGACCCATGTCTCGAGATTGCGCACAAGCTTTTTGGGATTAAACTGTACGTATTCAAGTACATCTGCCACAGTCTCGCCTTCGATCACCTGGTCTATTTCATAGCCATCCTCGTTGACACGTATATGCACGGCATTGGTGTCGCCGAAGAGATTGTGCATATCGCCGAGTATCTCCTGATATGCACCTACAAGGAATGCCCCGATGTAATACGGATCGCCGTTTGGCTTAAACGTATGCACAGGAAGCGAACTTTGGATATCGTTGAGAACAATGAAATTAGCGATTTTGCCATCAGAATCACACGTAATATCCTGAATAGAGCAGGTGCGGCTCGGCTTCTCGTCAAGACGCTGAATCGGCATTATAGGGAATACCTGGTCGATGGCCCAAGAGTCAGGCAGCGATTGGAAGAGAGAGAAATTGCAGAAGTATTTGTCGGGGAGCATCTTTGCGATTTTTCGCAATTCCTCTGGTGCATGTTTCATCGAGCCCGCTATCTCGCCGACCTCTCTGGCAATTGACCAGAAAAGCTTCTCTATCTGAGCGCGCGTGCGCAGGTCGAGCATGCCGAGCGAGAAAAGGTCGAGGGCCTCATCACGAATTTGCAGTGCATCATGCCAACTTTCGAAAAGACGCGGTTGACTTAGATTATCCCATATTTCGAAAAGCTCTCTGGCAAGTTCGTGGGAGTTTTCTGGCAGAGCCTCGTTATCTTTCCAAATAGGAAGCGAAGTAAGTTCTCGGGCTTCAAAAATCAGTATTGTATGGTGGGCTGATAGCGAGCGTCCGCTTTCAGTGATTATATTCGGCTGCTTTATGCCATTCTTGCCGCATACATCCACGAGGCTGGAGATAGCATCGTTGGCGTACTCCTGTATAGAGTAATTCATTGAACTTTCGCTTGCGCTGCTGCGAGTGCCGTCATAATCAACACCTAAGCCACCGCCTATATCTACGAAATCAATGCCAAATCCCATCTTTACAAGCTGCACATAGAATTGCGAAGCCTCTCTAAGAGCGTTCTTTATCAGACGAATCTTGGTGATCTGGCTGCCGATGTGGAAATGAATGAGCTTGAGACAATCAGTCATCTTCTGCTTTTCGAGGATATCGATGGCTGCAAGCAGCTCCGAAGAGTTGAGTCCGAATTTCGACTGGTCGCCGCCTGATTCCGCCCATTTTCCCGAGCCGGAGCTTGAGAGCTTGATGCGTATGCCTATGTTCGGTCGAATTTTCAGACGATGCGAGATCTCGGATATAAGGTTAAGCTCGCTGAGCTTCTCCACCACTAAGAAGATATTTCGTCCCATCTTCTGAGCCAGAAGGGCAAGCTCTATATAGTTGATGTCCTTATATCCATTGCAGATTATCAGAGCGTTGTCAGCGATATTTGTTGCAAGCACGGCGTGAAGTTCGGGTTTTGATCCGGCCTCCAGACCTATATTGAATTTTTTGCCGTAGGACACTATCTCTTCCACCACCTGGCGCATTTGATTCACCTTGATGGGATAAATCAGATAGTTTTTGGCCTTGTAATTGTACTGCTTTGCGGCATTTTCGAAGCAATTCGATATTTTTTCAATACGATTGTCGAGGATGTCGGGAAAGCGAAGCAACACAGGAGCTGTGATGTCGCGGAGCTGAAGCTCGTCCATCACTTCTTTGAGGTCGACCGATGCATGTCCCTGGCGAGGGGTAACGGTGACGTGACCGCGCTCATTGATGGAGAAGTAGTTGCGTCCCCATCCGATGATGTTGTAAAGTTCGGCGCTGTCTTCAATTCGCCATTTTCTTACGGGCAATTCTGATAAGGGTTTTGTTGGGGGGTTAGTAATTCTTTGTTTATTTTGGCACGACTCGAAGAGCCGTGCCACGGTGGCTTTCTATCTATATTATTACATGCCGGTGTAGGTGTGGGGGCTAAGGGCATGAAGTTCGGCCTTTACAGCGTCGGTAACCTCGAGGGTATCAATGAAGTCGGAAATACTCTGTTCGGTCACGGCAGTGTTGGTGCGTGTTAGGGCTTTGAGAGCTTCATAGGGGTGAGGATAGCCTTCGCGGCGCAGGATAGTCTGTATGCCTTCTGCCACTACGCTCCACATATTGTCGAGATCACGGTCGATTGCGGCCTGATTGAGAAGAAGCTTGCCAAGGCCCTTCATTGTGCTTGCGATGGCTATTAGGCCGTGGGCCAACGGTACTCCGATATTGCGTAGAACGGTAGAGTCGGTGAGATCGCGCTGGAGGCGGGATACCGGTAGCTTTTGTGCAAGATGAGAGAGGATGGCATTAGCCATGCCAAGATTGCCTTCCGAGTTTTCGTAGTCGATAGGATTTACTTTGTGAGGCATAGCCGAGGAGCCAACTTCACCTTCCTTAATCTTCTGCTTGAAATACTCCATAGATATGTACATCCACATGTCACGATCGAAGTCGAGGATAATGGTATTGATGCGTCTCAGGCCGTCGAAAAGGGCGGCAAGATTATCGTAGTTAGAGATCTGAGTGGTGTACTGCTCGCGTGCGATGCCGAGATTCTCAGAAAGGAACTTATTGGCAAATTCACGCCAGTCAATTTCAGGGAATGCAGCATGGTGAGCATTGAAATTGCCGGTAGCTCCACCGAATTTGCCGCTTATCTTTATGTTGTGAAGTGCGTCAATCTGCTCCTGCAAGCGATAGACATACACCATTATTTCTTTTCCCAAACGAGTAGGAGATGCGGGTTGGCCATGTGTCTTGGCGAGCATAGGCACATCCTTCCACTCCTCGGCATAGGCCTTGAGCTGGTCGATAAGATGCGAAAGCTGTGGCATATACACATCGCGGAGAGCTTCTTTCACTGACAGAGGCACAGCGGTGTTGTTGATATCTTGCGATGTGAGACCGAAATGGATAAATTCTTTGTATTCAACGATATCAAGTGACAGGTGAAGAGCATCAAACTGCTTTTTGATAAAATACTCCACTGCCTTCACGTCGTGGTTGGTCACCGATTCGATTTCCTTCACCTCAGCCGCCTGCTGAATGGTGAAATTGCGATAAATGTCGCGAAGCACCTCCTCATCGATGTGAGTGAGTTTTGGAAGTTGCGGAAGTCCTAAAGAGGTGAGAGCTATGAAATACTCAATTTCCACTCTCACGCGGTATTTAATGAGAGCATATTCCGAGAAGTACTCGTCGAGGCGTTCGCATTTGCTGCGGTAACGACCGTCAATGGCACTGATTGCCGTCAACTGCGTTAATTCCATATTCGCTTGTATGTTGTTTTTATAGGTTTGAAGTAGCTTAATGCTTTTAAGAATGCAAACTTACGAAAAAACTTTGGCATTTCCGCATAGTAGTTAAATTTTTGTTGATTTTTAAGCAAATAAGTGGGTGTAAATATAATTAATGTTAAATCGATGAATTTTTCGGCTTAAAAAGCATGTTTTATAACATGAAAATTGTTATCTTTGTAAAGTTTTTCATGGTATTAGATTTAAGGTAAGAAGATTAGTCGTCGTGATGACGATTAATTTTTTTTTGTACCTGCTTTACAAGAAAGCCCTGCTTATTGCGAGAATCACTTGTGGATATGCAGCGCGTCAAGAAAGCGCTCCACCACCTCAGGCTTTCCTGTGTACTTGCCGTGATCCTCGCTCAGCTTGCATGTGTCGCTGTAAAAGGTCCATGATTCAGTGATTTTAGCAGCCACAAGTTTTATGACGATGTTCAGAGGAGCGATGCCTGGAAAATCGTTGGTGAAATGCGTGCCTATACCGAAAGAAGGCTGGCAGCATTTGCTCGCCACTTCATTCAGTTCGATCGCCTCATCAGTATTTAGCCCGTTGCTGAATATTATTTGCTTAGTGAGCGGGTCGATTCCTAACGAGCGGTATTTCTCCACAATCTTTTGCATTTGGTCAATGTTGTCTCCGCTGTCTACGCGCAGACCCTTGAAAAGACGAGCGAAATCCTCCGAGAAGTTGAGGCTGAAGATATTCCACCCGTAAGTGTCGTAGAGAAATGTGCCAAGTGCGCCTCTGAAAGTGCTGCGCCACAAATTCATTGCAATGTGGTTTGCCATTAGCGGACCGTACATTGCCGCTATCGCACACACAAATTCATGAGCCATGGTGCCGATAGGCGTAAGCCCGTATTCCTTTGCAAGCCATACGTTGCTTGTGCCTGCCAGTACGCCCGGCCATTGGCGAGATTGAGCGCAGTCAGTCAATGCATGCAAAAGAGTGTGCTCGGCCTTGAACGACAATCGTCGGCGTGTGCCGAAATCGCTGAATATGCATCCGGCCTCCAATAGCCTCTCTCCCTTGGCGTACGACCGACGGTAGAAGTCGTCGTAATCAATCGTCGAGGCTTGCCCCGTGAATTCGAAGAAAAGTTCAGATATGATGGCAAGCACTTTCACTTCTAAAAGTATGGTGTGAGCCCAAGGTCCCTCAAATCTCACTGACAGATGTCCTGACGCATCCTGCTCCGCCGTCACACATTCGCGTTTGTAGCGGAAGCCTTTAAGATAGATGCAGAACCAGCCCGGGATGTAAGAGCACTTTTTGCGCATGAATTCAATTTCTTCTTCGGTGATAGCCAAGTCCTCAAGCATTTCTATTTGCTCGTTAAGGGCTGCGGCGAAACCTGTAGGATAACATGTGTGGTTGCGGTCGGTGAATTCGTACTTTACGTAGGCCCGAGGGAAATTCTCTATCACGGCGCAACACATAGTGAATTTGTAGAGATCGTCGTCTGTAAAATGGTTGATAATCCGGCGCATGGTAAAATTGGAGGCTATTAGATTGATTTTAAATGATATTTATGGATAAGTGACTGGAGATGCTCGCCCCCATCGATCGAAGGGCAAAAAGGAGTGAGAACTCTGAACATATCTGCTCCGTACTCTTTTATTCCATCTTCAAGAGTATTGCTCACGCACACATCGCCCGCTATGCCGCAAATG
The DNA here is from genome assembly GCA_964546885.1 of uncultured Bacteroides sp. GTDB lineage: Bacteria > Bacteroidota > Bacteroidia > Bacteroidales > Muribaculaceae > CAG-873. The sequence goes on along the minus strand of CAZJKZ010000036.1, from coordinate 17,839 downwards.
TCGATCGCTTTGATGTCGTGTGCTGCTAATGTGTCTGAAAATATCCGGGTATTATTAGGGCTGCGGAATAAAGAGTACTCTTCAATGCTTTCGTTAGTGCCTTTTACGAGAACATCAGTTGTAGATATACTGCTCAACGCTGCGTCATACACCGCGGTCCATAGACTTGCTCCTTGGCTGAATCTCACACAATGTTTTGGCCATATCCCGCCACTTTCGTTGAAACTCATATGCGTTATCGGGTGCCAGTCGGCTGAAATGATGCACACGGCGTATTCCTTGCCATGCTCATGTATATATTGTGCAAGATTGTCCATAGCCTCTTTTGCGCCGGACACAGAGAGCGACCCAGTGATGAAATCAATTTGTGGGTCGACGATGAGTAGTAGACGATTCGAGGAAGTCATAAGTTCAGAGTTATTAGTTATGAGGTGAGTCAGCAGTAGCATGCTCCTTATCCATATCGGCGCGGCTCTTGCTGCGTGTCACGAGCCAGACACCACAGAAAATTAGGATAATGGCAGCGCCTTTCTGCAAGTTGAAATAGTCCAACCCCATAGCTATGGCCACAAGACACGACACTATAGGCTGGAAATAATTGTACATGCCCACGACAGTGGGGCGCAGAGTCTTCTGTCCTATCATAATAAGAATATAGGCGACGAATGTGCCAAATACCACAGTGAACGCAAGGCTGCAGAAGTCGAGCGGACGCAGTTCGGCCCAAGGTATGCTTATGAGTGTGGGCAGAGAATACACGAGATTTACCAATGCCGCAAATGTAAACATCCATTTCATCAGCGTGACAAGGGTGTATTTGGTGATAAACCGCTTGTATAGACATAAGTACAGTGCATAACTGAATTGTGCGGTGAGAACAAGAAGATTGCCTAATAGTGGATTGTCGCCGGTCAATCCCTTTGGACTGCCTAAGATAAGAAGGACGGCTCCTGCAGCGCCGCACACTATGCCTCCCACCTTTTTTGTTGTGATGGGTTCTTTGAGTATGAACGCTGCAAGAATCATTACCCAAAGGGGCATTGTGGTGGTGATGATAGACGCGTTTCCCGGAGATGTGAATCCCACACCTAACATAAAGCATGTCTGATTTATGAGTACACCTATCATACCGGCAAAGAATAGCCTCACCAAGTCAGGCAACGGCACATGCTCTTTCTTGGAGAAAAGCGAGGCTATCCAAAAAAGCAACGCTGCGCCAATCATGCGCAACGATGTGATGCTTAATGCCGAAACGATGCCTCCGAGAATCACATACTTGGAGAATGGCGACATAAGTCCCCATATCACATTAGCCCCAAGCATTGATATATGACCTTTGAGTTGCATTTGTCAGAATACTTTCAAGTACAGGTTGGACACCCAAACGTATATGAGCAGTCCAAAGATATCGTTGGAAATCTGAATAAACGGACCGGTGGCTAAAGCCGGATTGATATGCAGTCGTTCAAGAGTTAAAGGCACTACAGAACCCAATATGGTGGCGAACATAGTCACAAGGAACAGAGAGGTAGACACAGATAGGGTCACGGCAAAGTCATCAGGGATGAAGAATATGTTGTAGATCAGCATAACCAGGGAAATTATGGAGGCATTGAGAAGCCCCGTCAAAAATTCTTTCCATATCTGCTTACCAAAACTTTTGAGCTCAAGCGTACCGTTAGCAAGGCTCTGCACCACAATTGCCGAGGCTTGAACACCAACGTTACCTCCTGTGCCTCCGATTATTGGTATAAAAAGAGCAAGTACCGTCACTGCCTGCAGCTGAGTCTGAAATCCGTCGAGGATAAGCGAAGCTACTATACCCGACATTATGCCTATTAGCAGCCACGGTATGCGGGCTTTTGATTGAGCGAGCACAGAGTCTTCGGCGTCTACATCAGAGGAGATACCCGAAGCTAACTGGTAGTCGCGCTCTTGAGATTCACGCACTTCGTCCATCACGTCGTCGACGGTGATTCGTCCTAACAGACGGCCTATTGAGTCGACTACCGGCATGGCCACAAGATTGTATTTTTCGAAATCGAGAGCCACTTCATCTATGGGTGTGTCGGCCTTAACGCTTGGAGGATCAGCCTCCATCACATGCTTTATTTTTGATACAGAAGGATGAGTAATGAGAGTTTTTAATGGCAATACCCCTCGCAACTTATCGTCATCGTCCACCACATATACGTAGTAAATCTCGTCCATGTCCTCTGCCTGAACTCGCATCTGTTTGATACACTCGGGCATCGACCAGTTTTCGTTGACCACGATCATTTCCGTACCCATCAGACCGCCGGCGGTGTCCTCGTCATATTTGAGAAGATCCACAATATCGCCGGCCTGCTCGATGTCGTCGATATGCGAGAGGATTTCGTCGCGGTCCTCCTCGTCGAGCTGCTGTATAAGGTCAACGGCATCGTCGGTGTCAAGGTAGTCAATCTGTTTGGCAATCTCCTCGGCTGGCATAGCGTCAAGGAGCTTCTGACGATCGTCCTCGTCAAGCTCCATCAGCACCTCGGCGGCGGTCTCCTCGTCCAGTAGCTTGTAAAGATACTCCGCCTCTTTGAGATCGAGACTTTGGTAGAGTTCGGCTATATCGGCAGGGTGTAGATTTTCGAGTTCCTCGCGTGCGGCCACTTCATCATTGGAGTGGATGATCGATTGGATATGCTCCAGATATTCGTCAGTATATTCTTTCATCTTTGGTAGTGGTTAAGGCCTTTGGCGGCCGTTACCTCAAGAGCGGAGAGCACTGATGAGATTGGTTAGCTGATAAAATTGGGGGTTGGAGAGCTGTTCGGGGCGAAGTGAGAGCAGGTCACTGTCGGGCAATACTGCGCCGGGAGGCACGAGCGATCGCACGGAATTGCGCAGAGTCTTGCGCCGCTGGCCGAAAGTGGTCTTCACCACTGTGCGGAATAGTTTTTCATCGCAAGGAAGTTCCTTAACATCGTTGCGAGTAAGGCGTATCACGCCCGATTTTACTTTTGGGGGAGGACAGAACACATGCTCGCTCACCGTAAACAGATATTCGGCGTCGTACCAAGCTTGAAGAAGTACGCTGAGTATGCCGCGTGTCTTTGACCCTTCCTTGGCGCATATTCTTTCAGCCACTTCGCGCTGCAGCATACCCGAGCAGCATGGCACCTTGTCTTTGAAGTCGAGTATACGGAAGAATATCTGTGAGGAAATATTATAGGGATAGTTGCCTATGACGCAGAAATCATTACCGTCAAACACATCGGCAAGATCCATTTTCAGAAAATCGCCTTCGATGATGCGTCCTTCGAGCCAGGGAAAATTATTGTTGAGATATTCCACGCTCTCGGTGTCTATCTCCACCACTTTGAGATCGTGTCCCTTATCGAGAAGCCAACGAGTGAGCACACCCATGCCGGGACCAATCTCAAGCACGGGAGTGCCTGTATAAGCATCAAGAGTGGATGCTATGCGCTCCGCCACGTGCTGGTCTGTGAGAAAATGCTGGCCCAAGGCCTTTTTAGGACGTACTTGCATTGTTTTTTATTTTTTATTTTCTACAATTTGTCAGATTCACGAATTGAGATGGCTTATTTTGTCTTATAGGTGGCTATATGCCTATCTTTTTTCTCGGCCAGAATCTCGGAAATCACTAAGAAGATGCCGCTTTCCTCCACATCGCCGAATTCATCATTTATGGCAGTGCCAAACATACGCATGGTAGGCGAAAGGCTCATGTATGCGTTGACGAGGGGCGGTATGTTATATCCCAAGGCACGCACGCTTTTGTTGAGAGTTTTATAGTCAGTCTTGAAATCGTCGCTTGTGAAGATCTTGTTCATATCGGCGTCGTCAATCTCGCATGCAAGCTCCTTGATTGGGCGTACAAGGCCTAATTTGTCAGGGAAATGCTTATGCAGGAAGAATAAAATCAGATTACGCGCCTCTTTGGAGTAGTTGGGGTACATCGTCACTTTGCCAAACAGATATTTCATCTGCGGATGCTCCACGGTGAGAGCTCCAAGGCCGTCCCAGAGATTATCAAGGACATACAGCGCTTTTGATCCGGCTCGAGTGTTCTGATACTCCAGCCTTACAAATGATCTGCCGAGTTCGATGGTGTAGGGCAGGTATTCTTTAATAAACTCATCAGAAAATTCAAACATATGGCTTGTCGCTATCCTTGGGCGCCCATTCTCGTCGAGACGAATCTGGGAGCCTATGATGAAGCGGTACCCTCCAAGGATTTGTCGGCTTTCCGGATCCCACACTATGAGCTGACTGCATGGGGGGTCCATAAGGTCGTAGCTGTCGATATCACAATCTTTACCAGTGCCTCCTCCTGCCGAGCGGAATGCTATCTCCCTGAGACGCCCGATCTCGCGCATCGTGTTAGGAGCGGTTTGTGCGTCCACCACATATAGCTCGTTGCCTCCTTTGTTGGAATGGCGAAGGAAAGTGTCAGCGGTGAGTTCGGCTTTGATGAGTTCGACGGGTACGGGATCTATGATTTTCTGATTCATATATTTAAGAAATTACCGTGAGGGGCTTGTAGTCTATTTCAAAAAAATTACTATCGGGATTCCGGGCAAAGCGAGTAAACGGTGTTTTTTATTTCCCGGGCATTTTCGAGAGCTCGTTTCCCCGGATGCAGAGTTTCCCAAGGGATTGTGTCTCCTATTATCACTTCGTAGGATTTGCCGCGGCTTTTGAACACTTCGGCCGGTAGGCACACCATCTCGATGTTTAGTTTAATGCCTAAGCGCTTTCGCCACTGGGCGAATTTGTAGAAGAAAGGCGAGTTGTGGCCTGAGAAATATACCGGTAGTACAGGACGGTGAAACTCTATGGCTTTGTTGACAAACATCTTATTCCAGTCAAGGTCGCATATCTTGCCGTCTTTGCCTCGGCGAGATACCAAGCCGGCGGGGAAGATTACCACCGGGGCGTCGCCGGCCATGGCCTCATTGATGTCGGCGATGGCTTTGCGATCCTGATGGCCATGCTTATTGATAGGAAGAAACACGTTGCGCAGAGGCGCCACAGCCATAAGCATGTCGTTGACCACGAATTTCACTCCCTGGCCGTATATGTCAGTGAAGATTTTTATTAGTGCCATGCCGTCAAGGCCGCCAAGGGGGTGATTGCATACGGCTATAAAGCGTTTTTCGTCAACCGATGGTAGTTTCTCAGAATTTACGACACTTACTTTCACGTCGAGATGATCGAGGACGCCTTGACAAAATTCAGCGCCTTTATGCGGATAGTTGACGCGGAGGAGAGTGTTGAGATCATCCTGCCTTATTATGCTTTTTAGTTTGTCAACGAGCCATCTGGGCACAAAACGGCTGCGAGAGCCTAATTTTGTGTCAAGCACCTGCTGCAAGTCGATTTGTATCAGTTCGTCTTTTTCCATAAATGGCTTTGTCAACATTATTAATCTGCAAAATTATTAAATTTTGGTGTATGAAAAGCTATCTTTGCCCAAAAAAAGGTGGTAAGAGGGATAAAAAAATTGTTTTTTGTTAAATTTCGGGAGATAACTAAACTTTACTGCGCATTGTACATCTATAATAATATATCCGAGATTTGTAAATTAATGTAGCTAACCACTTCAGAAAACTGCCAAATGAAACGATTTTTTAGATTATTACTTACCATTGCGCTATGTGCAGTGGTCTCCAATCCTCAGATGGAGGCAAGAGGCAGAAATAATAACGGAGGAAACAACTCCGAAACGCCGCAGCGTCAACATTCACCTTCGCGTACGCAACGAGGTGAGCGTCCTAATAATAACGGCCGCCCGAACAATAATAACCCTCGTCCAAATAATAACAATCCTCGCCCGAATACTACCAACAATCGTCCGAACAACAACAATCGTCCGAATCCTGGTAACGGTAATCATAATAACACTCCTAATCCCGGCAACCGTCGGCCAAATAACAATAACACACGCCCGAATCCCAATAATGTGCGTCCGGGTAAGAACGGGAATCAATTTGGCAATCACCCTTCGTCACATAGGCCTAATCAACCTGGTCCCGGACATCAATCGCCCGGTCCTAACCACATTCGGCCAATTAATATAGGTCATGTGCCTCATCACGCTCCCCACAGGCCCATGTTGCCGCCTCCCGTTCATTATTGTCCGCCGCCGCCACCACCGGCCCATTTCCGTCCGACACCCGGTGCGCCTCGATTCGGCACAATTTTAGGTATAGCCTTAGGATCAGCTATTACATATACTATACAAGAGCTTATCAATACCGGATATAATGTATGTGGATATACCAACAATGCTGTGTATGTCAACGATGCAATGATGCTGAATATGATGTGGCCTAACTCAACGCTATATTATAATAATGGCCGTCTATCAGGTTCGGAGTTTGTGTACTCCACTAAGTACTATGATACTGCCCGATATTATAGTACATACAACTCACTTGTTCGTACCTATGGAGCCCCGGTGACTACCTCAACGCTTCCGGGCGGAGGTATGAATTCAACATGGTTCGGCTATGACGGACGCTATGTCACTCTTGAGTACACCGGTGCAACTGCTGTTGACGGTGTTTTGAGGTATTTTACAACCCTTTCTTTTGGGTGTTAATAGATTTAGAATTAAGATTATGTGGTAGTAAAAGAGCCTTCTTGAAGGCTCTTTTACTTTTTTTAACAGACATGCCAATCGAACTTACCAGCATGATATATTGTTGTAATTTCAGAATAACACATAACACAAATAATCAAAATTCAAGTATTTTTTAAACGTTATCAACTTACTACAATGAAAAAAACTTTTTTACTCTCAGCTCTCGCATTGTCAGCAGTAGGCGCATCAGCACAGCAAGCTATTGAACAGCCCTCTTTCGGTGATAATTGGTCGATTGGCGTAGATGGCGGTGTAGCAACTCCCTTAGTGGACCATCCTTTCTTCGGCTCTATGCGCGGTGTCTTCGGTTTAAATTTGGCAAAACAGATCACCCCCGTATTTGGCTTGGGTGTGGAAGGCCAGGCTTCAGTAAATACGTCTTCATGGTATGGTCCAAAGAGTCCTACAGCTATTGATAATTCGTATGTCGGAGCTTTCGGTACAGTTGATCTCATGAATCTATTCGGAGGCTACCAGTGTGCCACACGTCCATTCTCTATAGCCGTTATCGCAGGAGCAGGGTGGGGACATCAATATTATCCCAAGAGCATGGGCGACGACAATAACTTCGTGGCTACACGTGCCGGTCTTCAATTCATTTATAATGTAAGTGATAACATTTCTTTAAAACTCCAGCCTTCAGTATTATATAATATCTCTGATGTAAATAAAGGTCATGGCTCAGCCGCCTATGATGCACGCCGCGGTTGCTTTTCGCTTTTGGCAGGCGTGACATATAATATCGGCGGACACAATTTCAATTGCGTAACTCCAATGGATCCGGCTCAGATCGCCGATCTTAACGGACAAATCAATTCACTACGTGCCGCTCTTCAGGAATCTGAAAGTGCTAATGACGCTTATAAGAGCCAGATTGCCGATCTAAATTATGCACTCTCTCAGAAACCGCAGGTAATTGAGACACAGGAAGTGATAACCGAAGTTACCAATCAGTACAATTCCGTACGTTTCGTATTCTTCAAAATCGGATCGTCTGTTGTTACACCCGACCAGATGCCTAACGTGGAGATGATTGCACAGTATATGAAAAATCATCCTGAATCCACAGTAGTAATTAAGGGTTATGCATCTAAGGACGGCCCCGAAGAGCTGAATATTCGTCTTGCCCAAGCACGCGCTGAGTCAGTGAAGAACGCTCTTATTAAGAAATACGGTGTGAACGATTCACGCATCCAGGCAGAAGGCGAAGGCATCGGCAACATGTTCGACGAAGAGAGCTGGAACCGCGTCAGCATTTGCACTCTCGAATCAAATAATTGAAAATCGACAAAGTTAAGATAGTTAATATAGTAATAAGGAAGGCCCGATCTCTAAGATTCGGGCCTTCCTTATAGTGTTTTAATACGTAATCTATTCTAAATGTGAAAATAAATGCTTTCACCGCCGAAACACGATTTGGAATCTCATAAATAGTCAACCTCCCCTTACACAGCACTCTGCGCCCAAATTTTCCAGCTGAACAATAGCAATAATCCCAGAGAAATTTATTAATTTTGCATTTAAGTAACACTTATCTGAAAACGACCGGTTAGTAAACAGAAAAAGTAACCGGCTGCCGCTTGGCTCTGCCAAGAATTATGGCGGAGCCGAAATAACTTTGAAGAACATCCTTGTAGTCGTTACAGGCTTTGGTCGGCCTTCAGATGCTACTTGGATGTTCTTCATATATACAAACAGATATGTCGAATAGCTTTATAACAAATCAAGACCGTCTGCTATCAGACATCATCAATGGTATCTTGCCTAAGACAGATGCCATTGATATCCTGGTAGGGTATTTCTATTTTTCTGGCTATGCTCAACTTGCTGACAAATTGGCAGACAAAAAACTCAGAATTTTGGTAGGTCTCGATATTGACGTCCACATATCTAATCATGTCCGCGAGATTGAAGAACTTATAACATGGCAACAAACTCGTAGTAAAGTAAGAGAAGAATATTTCAATAACCTTGTTAAGCTAATTAACGATACTGATAATACTGACACTGATGAAGCCATTCGTTTATTTCGCCAGTTTCAACAGAAAATATACAATGGTTCTTTAGAAATTAGAAAAACGGAAGATCCATGTCATGCAAAAATGTATTTGTTTGCATATAATGACATTAATAATGAAGGCGGAGAACAGCCGGGGGATGTAATAACTGGTTCCAGTAATTTATCCTATCAAGGTCTAAGTGGTCGTGCTGAAATTAATGTACGTTTTACTGAAAAGACAAAATTTGATGAAGGCAAAGAGATATTTGAAGAACTTTGGAATAGTGCTATAAAGATCGTTGATGTCACAAGTGTAGAACAATGGAAAGATAAAGTAATTGAAAAAATATGGATTGATAAACTGTTTAGACCTTATAGACTTTATCTTCGAGTCCTTGATGAATATTTTAACATTCCTTCACAAGAAAATGTTCGGACTCCATTTGATATAACAGACGGTAAATTTCATAATCTGAAATATCAAACCGATGCAGTACAATTAGCACTGAAAGCAATTGACACCCATAATGGAGCGATAATCGCTGATGTGGTTGGTCTTGGTAAGAGTATCATTGCCTCTACCATTGCTCATAATTTAAGACTGAGAACTATAGTTGTATCACCACCTCATCTAAAATCGAGTTGGGATACATATAAAGATGAATTCGGTTTTACAGGAACTGTTTTCAGTGGAGGTAAAATTTCTGACGCTTTGGCACACTATAGTGAATTAAAAAAGCCAAATGAACAATTCTTGATTATTGTTGATGAGGCTCATCGTTATCGTAATGAATATACTGAAGATTATGCTCTATTGCATAATTTATGTCAAGGGAATAAGGTTGTTTTATTGACTGCAACTCCGTTTAATAATGATCCTTCAGATATTTACTCAATGCTGAAATTGTTCCAAATACCAACAAAGTCCACTCTTAAAACAGTGGAGAATCTCAGCAAAGAGTTTAGAGATCTTATTAACCAATATAAAGATCTTCGAGAACAGCAGCGTAAAGGACAAATTTCTAAATCTGAACTCAAGGATGCAACGTCAAAAATTGCCCGTTCTATTCGTTCCATTATAGGACCTCTTGTTATTAGACGTTCTAGAATTGATTTACAGCAGATTGAAGCTTACACCGAAGATTTGAAAAAACAAAAGATCGAAATTGTAATTCCACAAGATCCGATTGAATTGTCATACGATTTGGGCAATCTTAAAGAGCTCTATCTTAAAACTCTTAATTTAATATACGGCACAAAATTAGATGATAACGGAGATCCTATCGATGACGGAATATATCGTTTTCAGGCAGCTCGTTATAAGCCTGTAACGTATGTACCTCAAGAAAAACGCGAGGCGTTGTCAAAAGATATTGAACGACAAACAGGTATTGACGATGTTAATATGCTTATTGGTCGTCAGTCTAATGTCGCTAAATTTATGCGCCGTTTACTTGTCCGTCGTTTTGAAAGTTCCGTGGCAGCGTTCAAATCCTCATTATCTTTTATGATAAAATCCTCTCGGAATGTTCTGGAATGGATAGAAAAGAGTGGTAAGATTCCGGTGTGGAAAAAAGGTGGACTTCCAGATGTCGAAGATTTTTATGAAAGCACCGCTGACGGAATGGAGGAAATCGAAGAAGCTTTTGAAAAATACGCAGGCAAAGGATTCTTTGTAATAGATATGAAATATATCAACAATCAGTTTGTCAAGGATGTCAAGGATGATATAAAATTACTTGAATCAATTTATAAGGAATGGTTTGGTAGGACTGATACGATACAGTTCGATCCTAAATTATCATCATTCATTGAACTAATTAAGGTTAAGCTTAAACAAGAGCCTCAACGTAAGATAATAGTTTTCAGCGAATTTGCAGACACTGCTAATTATCTTGGTGACGCATTGAAAGATGCAGGTTTACCTGTTTTAAAATATACTTCTGCTGATGCGTCCAGTAATTCACGTACAACAATACATTCAAATTTTGATGCGAGCTTGAGACAAGAACTTCAGCGAGATGATTATAAAATCCTTGTTGCCACAGATGCGATTTCTGAGGGTTATAACCTTCATCGTGCTGGAGCTATTTTCAACTACGATATACCCTACAATCCTACAAGAGTAATTCAACGAATCGGTCGTATCAACCGAATTAACAAAAAAGTATTTGATAATCTTTATATCTATAACTATTTCCCGACTGATGTAGGTGAAAGTGAGACACGAACTAGAGAAATATCAACGCTCAAAATGGCAATGATTCATGCCATTATGGGTGAAGACACCAAAGCTCTGACTTCTGACGAAGAATGTACTGCTTTTTTCAGAGATCGTTATCGTGCGGAAATTGAAAATTCTGAGACTGAATCTTGGGATACTCCATACCGCAAACTATTGGAATCAGTCAAATGGACTGAAGAATATGCGGAGGCTCTTAAAATTCCTCATCGAGCCAGAACTGGAAGAAGAATTGAGAAAGAATCTAAAGGAGTTCTCCTTTTTGGTAAAAAGGGAGAAGACTTTGTTTTCAAAATATCTGATGGAAGTGCCGATCCAATAATGCTTGCAGCAGAAGAGGCATTTGCTCTATTTGAGGCAAAGCCTGAAGAAGAACCATTCGAAACATCCGAACAATTTGAGAGGGTTTATCAAAAAGTTAAGCGTGCGCTTTTCAAAAGTGAAACGAAGAACAACAATGACAAGAATATTATTAAGGCAATTCAAAAACTCAAAGCCATAGAAACTAAGTTGCCAGAAGATTATTATACTGATCTTATGGATGCTCTTGATTCGGAGGCATTAGCCGGTTTCGAAGTTCGTTTTATCAATCATCTTAAACCATCTGAAACTGATAAGTTACTTCGAGAGATACCTTCCGATTATGTTATGCGTCTATTAGCTACCGAGGCGCGAGTTGGAGAGGGTGACGAGACTCTAATTATTTCTGAGGAACTTCAATAATTAAAATAGACATGGATTTTAGCCAGCCATATAATCGTACCGATTTTGTAAATTTCTTGCGTCGGGATTTTTTACCTGACGACTTCGAGCAAACAAATAAGAATGTGCCCTTTAGAGTACATATGAATTTTGCGTCCACGGCTACAAAACTTGGAGTATGCAGGTCTCTTGATCTTGTGGTATATGAAATTAAACACACCTCACACAATGATGCCAGAGTTGGATTATCAAAGGACGCTTTTCGTATGCTTGCTGGAGAACGTCAGAGCCGTGCTTTAGTTATATTCGTGCCTGAAGATACAAATGCTAATTATCGTTTTTCATTGATTGAAATATCGTTGACAATTGGAGAAAATGATTCTAACGTAACTCGCACATACTCCAATCCTAGAAGATATTCCTATTGTCTTGGAAACGGAATAGCTTGTTATACGCCTAATAAATACTTGAATAAATTAGGCAAGGTAACTGATGTGAAAGACCTATTCGAAAGATTCTCCGTAGAAGTCCTTACAAAAGATTTCTACAAGGAACTATCGAACTGGTATTTTTGGGCACTTGATAATGTTCAGTTCCCAAATATTATTCAAAATCCTACTGAGGATAAGAAATATAATCCAGAGGCCGTAATACGATTGATAACTCGGTTAATATTCGTATGGTTTATTAAACAAAAACATCTTATCCCTGAAGAATTTTTTGATCAGAATTTTATATCAGAGAGACTATTAAAGGACTTTCATCCGAATTTATGTAGCGGTTTATTTATGTATAAATCACTAGAAAGTAAGTATTATAAAGCAATCTTGCAAAATCTATTTTTTGCAATGCTCAATTCTCCAATAAGTGTCAATGGGAGTAATCAGCTTGAACGTAAGTTCAAGGAGAATCGCGGACAAGGAGGTGACGATAAACTGATGCGTTACAAGTCTCTTTTTAAAGATTCCAATTTATTCCTTGATCTCGCCAATTCCTCTGTTCCATTTTTAAACGGAGGACTATTTGATTGTCTTGATGTCAAACCAAATGTCTATATTGATGGCTTTTCAGATCGGGAAGAGGTTCAAAAGAAGTTGGTTGTTCCCGATTTTTTGTTTTTTGGAGAAGATAAAAATCGTAAAGTAGACTTATCTAAGCACTTTGGAGATAAAAAAATGTCAGAGGTCCAAACTATTGGAATTATAGACATATTAAAGCGATACAACTTTACTATTGAAGAAAACACACCTTTTGATAAGGAGGTGTCACTGGATCCTGAATTATTGGGTAAGGTCTTTGAAAATTTACTTGCAGCTTATAATCCTGAAACCGAATTGCAAGCACGAAAACAGACGGGTTCGTTCTACACTCCTCGTGAGATTGTGCAATATATGGTTGATGAAAGTCTCGTTACACATCTAAAGCGTACCGTTGGTGAGGAACTTGAACCGGAATATAGAAAATTGCTTTCCTGTTCAGATGACGAATTATGCCTGACAGATGACGAGAAGCAAAATATAATTAATTCATTATATAATTGTAAAGTCCTTGACCCAGCATGTGGCTCTGGTGCATTTCCAGTAGGAATGCTTCAGCAAATGGTTCACATCCTTTCACAAATTGATCCTAACAACGAAAGATGGAAAGACATAATCCTAAAAGACGCATTGGCTGAAACAGAAAGTGTTTTCAAAGACGAGATAAACTCAGAAAAGGAGCAAAGGATAAATGACATTTCTCGTTCATTTGATAACGCTATAAGTTATCCGAACTATGCTAGAAAACTGTACTTAATTGAAAAATGCCTATTTGGTGTTGATATTCAACCTATTGCAATTCAGATTAGTAAACTGCGTTTTTTTATCTCCTTAGTTGTAGATCAAGTTACTAACAATAATCCCTTGGATAATTTTGGAATACGACCGTTGCCTAATCTTGAAGCAAATTTTGTAGCAGCAAATACTTTAATTTCATTAAATAAATCGACTGATAGCATTGGCCGTACTCCTGATATTATCTTCATTGAGAATCAATTAAAAGAGGCAAATCATAAAATATTCTACGCTAAGACTTCTAAAACTAAGAATAGATGGCGCAATAAATTTTCGGAATTAAAGGAGCAGCTAAAAATTAATCTGAGACGAAACGGTTTCATTACTGATGAAGGTTTAAATCAACTTGATACCTGGTATCCTTTTAATCAAAATACCTCAGCATCATTTTTTGATGCCGAATGGATGTTTGGCGTTAAGGATGGTTTTGATATTGTAATTGCAAACCCTCCTTATATAGATTCTGAAACAATGAGTAATACACAACCGGAGATGAGAAATATATATAAAAAATTGTATTCTACAGCTCGTGGTAATTGGGATATGTTCGTAATCTTTATTGAAATAGGAATATCTTTACTAAAAGATCATGGGGTCTTTTCATACATTATTCCCAATAAGGTTATTGCCGCTAAATATGCAGCAGCATGTAGACGTCTTTTGAGCGAAAATAATCTTATTGTAATACGGGATTATGGTAATGTGCATGTCTTCGATGCGGCAGTATATCCTTGTGTCCTTCTACTAAAACGAGAAGATTCGGATTCTATTAAAATCTTTCAAACAATGGAAGATTTAGTTAATACATCAAGAAGTGTTGAGATTACTTCCGATATTTTCAAAAAAGATTTGTTTTGGGATAAATACTTTATTGAGCCAAACGAATTGGACGTTATTTTGAGAATTTCAAGATTCCCGGCACTCAGATCCTTTAATGTTGATATTACTGGTGCATCTACAGTTAGTGAAGCTTATGAGATTAAGAAGGTTTTATGTGAACTACAATCAGAGATTAACGAGCCTTATTTTAAATTTATCAATACTGGGACTATTGATAAATACAAGTCACTATGGGGATTAAAGAAAACACAATACATCAAAGGTGCGTATCAATATCCCATCATCTTATCATCATCATTGAAAAGAATTAATCACAATAGATTTGTTCAGGCATGTACTCAGAAAATTATTATTGCAGGTATGAGTTCTTCTATAGAGGCAATATTGGATAATGGGGAAATACTGGCAGGTAAATCTACTTCAATCGTAAGAGGTGAAGAACACATTTTAAAGGCAATTCTTGGAATAATTAATAGTAAACTAATTGATTATTGGCTGAGAATTAACTATAATTCTTTGAAGATGGCTGGTGGTTATATTAATGTAGGAGTCAATGAGATTTCATCATTACCAGTAAATGCAGCCTCAATCAATAATTCCACATTGATTACAATGGTTAATCAAGTAATGGAGAGTCCTGAATCTTTTGAATTAATGAAAGAGATAGACCATATCGTGTATCATCTTTATGAGCTGACTTACGATGAGGTGCTGGTAATTGATCCGGAAACACCAATAACCCGTGAAGAATACGAATCCTTTAACTAATATGCATTATTTCCACTATGAATAAAGATATCAAAAATATAATAATAGGTGTATTTGGCGGTGTAATTACAAATATTTTATGGTATTTCTTTACAAAAGAATGGTTATGGAAATATAATATTCCCGTATGGATTTGGTGTGCCCTGACCATTGGAGTGTACCTAATATATAAATTTATCAAGTACAGAAATTTTAATAAAAAACTGAATGATATTATATCGGGATATAAGGAAGGTGTGATAGGTGAATCCCATCCGTATACTTGGGAATATAAACAAAGCAATGGCCCTTATAGTGTTTATGGATATGAACCATATAATTTTAAAGTGACAGATGAAACAAAAGTAAGATTAGCAGAACCAAATGCAATTAACTTTTACGGTCACTATGTTCCTGATTATGTTTTGAAAAGGTATAAACAATTACAAATAGTTTATATGATGAATAAAACAATTCAACCATATCTTATCCCGAGTATACAATTTCTTAACTATGCACAGGAAGCCCATAAACACAAGGTTCTTGATTAATCCTATTCCCAAAATATTCTTAGTTAAGATATGAATCAATACAATTATAATCAACCGGATAATAGAGACGGTTTTGCGTGGCTAATTGAAATGTTCTCGCCAATGTTGACCTCTCAACAAGAATCTTTTTTGCGTTCAATTTCTGCTAATGCATTCTGTTCAGATTTTAACATATTGATGAATGTTTTGAATGGCAAAGTTTCTAAACTAACCATTACATCACAGATTATTAATAATGCTGGAGATTATTATAAACAAGTCAATAAAGCGCTATTGGTTTTTCGTGATTTAAGTGAAGAAGAGAGGCTTCGTGAATCAAATGAAATTGACAAGGAAGCAACCAGATTAATAAACAAATGGTATAATCAACTTAATCATATGAAAATAACATTAGTATAACAGTTACAAATGGCATCGATACAAGACTTGATAAATGAAGGGAGCCAGTTATCTCATAATACGACAGATGAGAAAATTTGGGGCGTTCTTTGTGTGTATGATGAGGAACATTTTTTTGAATGGTCTTCAAAATCACTTATGTGCTTACAAGAAATGTTCCCAAGGAATAGTCATACGATTCAGTTTGAAAAATATGTACAAAAAGGAGATACCACAATTGAAACCGCTAATAAGATGCTTGGTATATTAAAAGCATTTGCAGCAGTCAATCCGGCATCGAGACCAATCGCTTACGATAATATTTTGGAGAACATTTTTAATCGTTTCCATATTGTTGCCAAACAACTTAAACGTAGGTTTAATAATAGAGGAACCATTGAAATGAATGATGAGTATGACGTTCAGGATCTTCTTCACGCACTGTTAAAACTCCATTTTGATGATGTACGCCCAGAAGAATGGACTCCGTCATATGCCGGAGGAAACAAACGCATGGACTTTCTTATTAAAGACGAAGAGATTGCAATTGAAGTGAAGATGACAAGGAAAGGATTGAAGGATAAAGAGGTCGGAGACCAATTAATCATAGATATTGCAAATTATCAGAGACATCCTAATTGTAAAAAATTGTATTGCTTCGTTTACGATAAAGATGAGATACTTCGGAATCCCCGCGGATTAGAGAAAGATTTAGAAAAAGTAACAAGTGATATTGCCATAAAAGTCTTTATACGACCATATGAGTGAACTTAATAGCGGACAGATAATATTATTTCAAACCCAGGGAGGCGAGACGAAGATTGAGGTTCGGCTCGTCAATGAATCTGTGTGGCTTACAGCTGACCAAATGGCGGAACTGTTTCAACGCAACAAATCAACCATTTCAAGACATATAAAGAATATCCTCGAAAGCGGTGAGTTACAGCGCAATTCAGTTGTTGCAGAAAATGCAACAACTGCCACAGATGGGAAAACCTATACTGTTTCTTACTATAATCTCGACATGATTATAAGTGTCGGTTATCGTGTCAATTCGCATCGTGGTGTGCAGTTCCGGCAGTGGGCTACTCAGGTGCTGAAGGAGTATTTGATTAAGGGGTTTGCCTTGAACGATGACCTGCTGAAAAATGCCGGACAGGGTAATTACTTTGATGAGTTGCTTTCAAGAATCCGCGATATACGCAGCTCGGAAAAGGTGTTCTATCGCAAGGTTCTTGAAATCTATGCCCTGAGTATCGACTATGATCCGCGCACGGAAACCACTCAACAGTTCTTCAAGACGGTGCAGAATAAGATGCATTTTGCAGCGCATGGCAACACAGCAGCCGAAGTTATCTATCGACGGGCTAATGCAGATAATGACTTTATGGGGCTGACTTCATGGCGTGGCGCATTACCAACCAAACATGAAGCAGAGATTGCTAAGAACTATCTTTCGGAAGAGGAGGTTGATATGCTCAACCGTATAGTAAATCTCTATCTTGATTTTGCCGAACTCCAGGCAAAGAGCCATGTGCCGATGTATATGAAGGATTGGATAAAGAAACTCGATGACTTCCTTAAGTTGTCGGGGAAAGAATTGCTTACACATGCCGGGAGTGTATCGGCAGAGGTGGCAAAACTTAAAGCTGACACAGAATATGAGAAATTCCGTGAACGGACCCAGTACCAACTCTCCCCGGTCGAAATTCATTTCATAGAAGCGTTTGAAGCCGAGCAAAAGAAACTCCGAGATGGCAAGAAGTAGTGAGAGAAAGTAGAGTTATTACGATGATTAAGAATAGATTTGTGACATGGATACAAACAACGACATATACCGCCGGATACATTTCACTGTAATGGCGATTGAGAGCGGTGCACGGAAGCTAGGTATCTCCGGCAAGG
>CAZJKZ010000035.1:0-25399 GCA_964546885.1 uncultured Bacteroides sp. | reverse complement strand
CTGTTATATAACTTCAAGCTAATGCGGAACGCTTTATAGGAACTTCTGTCTTAAATCTAATGTTCGGTACCTCCGGCACCGAGTCTTTGGGAGTCCATGCGCTGCGCGCAAAGTATCGGAGTGCTTTGCACTCAGTATTGTGCGCTTTGCGCAAGTATCGGCGAGCGGGGCTCGCAGTATTAAGGCCGTGGGTCGCAAGGACCCACGAATGTCTTATTTTACTATTATCTCGTCGGTAAACATACAACCTTTATCGCTGAAAGCCTGATAGCGGATATATCGGGCATTCACTTTATCGGCATCAGAGGGAGCAGTCCATGCATAAGGCTCATATATCCAGCCCGGAGTCTCCTTTTGTTCACGCTCTATAGTTGCTACTTCGGTGTAGTTTTCGCCGTCCTCCGACAGAGAAATCACCACCTTTGCCGGCTTCCAAACACCCGGACCTATCACCTGAATAAAGTCAGCGCCCACATAGCCTATAGGCTGCGCCTCCTCCATGTCGACCACAACATCGAAAGACGTACCATCCTTATGGGTAAGGAAAGCCTGCCAGCGTCCGTCATTATAATTCCAGCCACCACGATTGCCATCGGTAAGAGTGGTGGCACCCTGAGCCGTGTAACTGTTCCACCAGGGCAAATTATATGTTACTTTTTTGCCTGTGGCAAGATGATTCACGGGCACCTTGCTTTCCGGACGGTTGCCTATCTCATTACGCAAATCAAAGGCATTGTATCCTGTTGATCTCATTTTATCAGCCATGTTCACAGCACGCGGATGGAAATCAGCATAGTTGCGCTTATCCTGGTCAGTCCAACCAATTTCAGCCACGGCAAACAGGCGAGGATACAACAGATACTCCATATAATCGCCGGTAGGAATCCTCTCGGCCCAGATATTGCCCTGCACACCGATAATATGATCGGTTACAGCTTTGCCCAGAGAATCCGGAGCCGGATTATAGCTATACACCTTCTCCAAAGGCAGATAACCGCCGAAAGCTTCAGGCTCAGTGGCAGGACTATCCTGATAAGAGTCAAAATAGCAGTATCCGCCGGGGGTCATTATAGCATCATGATTGGAAGAGGCCGCTTTAATGCCCCCTTCTGCGCCACGCCATGACATAACGGTGGCGTTAGGCGCCAAGCCCCCCTCAAGAATTTCGTCCCAGCCAATGATCTTGCGGCCGTGATCGTTGATCCACTTCTCCATTCGTGTGACCATATAGCTCTGCAGCTCGTCAACATTGGCAAGATTTTCGTCGGCCATACGCTTTTGGCATTTAGTGCAATGCTTCCAAGCCTGCTTGGACGCCTCATCGCCTCCGATATGAATATATTCTGAAGGGAACATCTCCATCACCTCCCCTATCACATCCTGCAGAACCTCAAAAGTCTCTTCATTGCCCACACATAAATCGCCATACGAACTCATCACTGTATCGCACCTCAACTGCGGCAAAGCGGCAGTGACTTCTTCGCTATGAGAAGGAAGCTCTATTTCCGGTATGATGGTGATATATCTGTCGGCGGCATATTTCACAAGGTCGCGAGCTTCGTCCTTTGTAATGTAACCGCCGTGAGCGTTAGGATCAGAAGCGTTGCAGTACTTAGCGCCGTTGGCCACCCAATCAGCCCATGTGGCTTGCGGACGCCAGGATGCAATTTCGTTTAGCTCGGGATGACTGTCGATCTCGATACGCCAACCCGCAGCATCGGTGAGATGCAGATGCAGACGGTTGAGCTTCAGGGCAGCCATAGCGTCGATCTGCTTGCGTATGAAATCGGCGTCACGGAAATGCCTTGATATATCCAGCATCAATCCACGATAGCCCAAGCGAGGGGCATCTGTCACCGTCATCACGGGAATATCACCGTCGGGGCTGACAGATTGAGCAAGCGTCTGCAATCCATAAAATAATCCGGCTGCTGACGGAGACTTTACTGACACACCATGCGGGGTGACATCGAGCACATATCCCTCAGGATTGCCATTTCCGCTTATCTCTAATTCGAGAGACGCATCCTTACTTTTTTTAGTCGGCGAAGCTGCCGGACTTATTGACTGCACAACCTTCAACAACCGATCGGCATCAACAGCATCAACACCTTTAAAACTCACCTTCATATCAGGAGCTATACGATAAGCGCCATCACCCACTGTTATTTCTTGAGGTTTAGGAAGCAGAGAGTTGACTCCATCTGCTTTTGCATACACGCATGAAAGCAGCGACAGCAACAATAACACACTACTATACGATTTCATGAATATTTAGTTTATGTTAAAAAAATCTTCTTTCCGGGCATATTTACTCCGGACAGTTGCAAAATTACAAAAAACAATTGTTATATTTGTATTCAATTAACGTAAAAATTGCATATTTATGACAGAAATAAGAGAAGAAGAGGTGACACGCTTCATGCAGCCGCTCAGAGAAGGCGGGTCACTGCCGGCTCTTGTGGAGGCTGCCGACGGATTTAAGTATGTGCTTAAGTTCCGCGGAGCGGGTCATGGCACCAAAGCCCTCATTGCCGAACTGATAGGCGGCGAGGTGGCACGCGCCTTAGGCATGCGTGTGCCCGAACTCGTGCTGCTCGATGTAGGCGAGGATTTCGGACGTACAGAACCCGACGAAGAAGTGCAAGATCTGCTCAAATGGAGCCGCGGCACCAACCTCGGACTTCATTTTCTGACCGGAGCTCTTACTATTGATCCTTATGGCAACCCCATTGACCCACTCACTGCCTCTCGGATAGTATGGCTTGATTCATTTCTCACCAATGTAGACCGTACAACCCAGAATACAAATATGCTGCTATGGCACGGCGAGGTGTGGCTCATCGACCACGGAGCATCGCTATATTTCCACCATTCAATGACCGATCCGCACCAAGCGGCACTCACACCATTTCCCTATATCAAGAGCCATGCCCTGCTACGCAAGGCTTCAATGCTGAAAGAAGTTGACGTAGATTTTTCTAAAAAACTTACACCCGAAAAGATCGCTGAAATTGTGGCGCTGATTCCCGACTCCTGGATAGAGGGTAATGCCGAAAGTATAAGAAAGATGTACACTGATTTCCTCACTGAAAGATTATCAAACCACAAAATCTTTGTCGACCATGCAATCGAAGCCAGAAAAGCTATTATATGAGTATGCCGTAGTGAGATACGTGCCCCGTGTGGAAAGGGAGGAGTTCATCAACATAGGACTTGTGATGCTTTGCAAACGCCGCAGATGGGTGAGATGGCAGATAACGCTGCCATTGGCCAAAATCGCCGCCTACGACTGCGCCTTCAATACTGACATATTGATGCGGCAGTTGTCGGCAATGGAAGGCATAGCAAAAGGCGCATCAGGCTACGGCGAGATAGCCGCCCTTCCTGCTGAAGAGCGGTTTAGATGGCTTACGGCTGTGAAAAGCGCCTGCATCCAGACATCACGCCCCCACCCCGGCCTAACCCAAGATCTTGACGACACATTCGAGAAGATATACGCAGAGCAAGTGCTTTAAGTTTAACATTAATAATTTACATAATTCATTTCATGAAAGATTTCCATTTTTATGCCCCCACTGAAGTAGTGTTCGGCACCAACGCAGAAGACCAGTTGACATCACTTATTAAAAAGTACGCTCCCGAAGCTAAAGTATTGCTGCATTACGGCGGCAAATCAGCTATAAATTCCGGATTAATAGTCCGCACAGAGAATCGACTTAAATCAGCAGGCATACCATATATATTATTAGGAGGAGTACAGCCCAATCCTCGCCTATCGCTTGTAAAACAAGGTGTGGAACTTTGCAAACGCGAGGGTGTGAATTTTATACTCGCAGTAGGCGGAGGCAGCGTTATCGATTCATCGAAAGCCATTGCCTATGGTGATCTATATGACGGTGACCTATGGGATTTCTGGATTGGCAAGGCTACGCCAACCGAGGCTCTCCCTGTAGGCTGCATACTGACTATACCGGCTGCCGGAAGCGAGATGAGCGACTGCTCTGTGATAAGCAACGAAGATACCCAACAGAAATTGGGATATTCATCAGACTTAGTACGCCCGAAATTCGCTATAATGAATCCTGAGCTTACCGTCACTTTGCCCCCATACCAAACGGCTTGCGGAGGTGTGGACATAATGATGCACACCATGGAGCGATATTTCACAAAGGATACCGACATGCTGATGCACACTGCTATGTCAGAAGCTTTGCTTCGCACAGTGGCCGATGCTACCGATGCCCTGATGCGCGAACCCGGCAATCTGCGCTACCGCGCCGCTATGATGTGGGCAGGCAGCTGGGCGCACAACGATTTTACAGGCACTCGAAACATGGCAGATTTTGCCACACACAAGATGGAGCACGAGTTGAGCGCACTGTTTGATGTGGCGCATGGAGCGGGACTGGCTGCATTATGGCCTTCATGGGCAAGATACGTCATGGACGAAGATATTTCGAGATTCGTAAGCTTTGCAGTGAATGTAATGGGCGTGACATGCGACTTCACGGATTTACGCCAGACCGCTCTGCGAGGCATAGAGACGATGGAGAGCTATTATCGCCGCTGGGGCATGCCCACAAGCATTCCCGAACTGATAGGCAGAAAAGCCACTGAAGAAGAAATAGACCTGATGGCCGACAAATGCACCAAAGGCGACACATTCGCTCCGGGATACTTCAAGAGTCTCCGAAAAAAGGACGTGGAAGCCATATACAGGCTCGCAAATAATTGAAGATTGTACTCACGGTAATCCGTAAAACGTCATTATATGTTAAAAAGCACGAAAACCCATCTAAAAAGAGGGTTTTTCGTCTTTTTTTTACACTAAATAGACAATTTTTTTTTGCTATTAACGTAAATTTACCGAAATTTGCAGCGGCAAAACCTAAAACTAAAATAATATCTTAAAAAAATGACTAAAGCAGACATCGTCAACGAAATTGCACGCGCCACAGGCTTAGAGAGAGCTGATGTGCTCACTACCGTTGAAAAATTTATGGAAGTAGTAAAGGATAATGTGGCCAATGGAGAAAATGTATATCTTCGCGGTTTCGGCTCGTTCATTACTAAGACTCGCGCAGAGAAAACTGCTCGCAACATCTCTCAGAACACCACTCTCATCATCCCCGAGCATAAAATACCTGTATTCAAACCCGCTCAGATATTCATGGATGGAGTGCGCAAATAATATGCGAACAATCTGACGCATATCGTCGGAAAAGCGGATCTGAGATTTCAGATTCGCTTTTTTGTTTGTAACAATGTAACGGCTTAGTGTACGGAATCGTACACCGAGCCGTTATTTATATCCATGATAATCAAATAATTGATTTTTTGGCATGAAAAATGCATGTATTATTAGTACAATAATAAATAAAGATTTCTATGGATAGAGAGATAACAAAAGAAGAAATTGCGAAAGAGCGCCGACGCCTATGGTCAAAAATTATTCTCATTGCAGTCGGGGCAATCGCCCTTGCTATATGGGGCATGAACTCGCTTTCAAGCAGCGTAAACAACGCTGACCTACAATTGGGAAAAGTGGATCTCGGCACGTTGGAGACCACTGTAAGCGCCACAGGCCACGTGGTACCTGCCTTCGAGGAGATTATCAACTCTCCCATCTCAACACGCATAATAGAGGTGTACAGTAAGGTGGGCGACAGTGTGTCAGCAGGCACTCCGCTGCTGCGTCTTGATCTGCAAAGCGCCGAGACCGAAATGCATCGACTTGCCAACGAGCACTCGATAAGCCAAATAGCGAAAGAGAAAGCCATAACAGCCAACAACTCGTCAGTATCCAATCTGAAAATGCAAATATCGGTAAAAGAAATGGAAGTGGAAAAGCTGCACGAGGATATGATCAACGAGCAAAGACTTGACAGCATAGGTTCGGGCACAGGCGAACGAATACGTCAGGCACGACTTGCATATAAAACGGCTCAACTTGAACTTGACCAGCTACGCCTCCAACTCGAAAACACCATCAAGGTACAGCAAGCCGAAATAAAAGAGCGCGACCTCAATATCAGCATTTCGGCAGGAAATATAGATAAAATGGAGCGCATACTCAGCGATGCCCAAGTGAAAGCGCCCCGAGGAGCCACATTGACATATATCGTTGACGAGATAGGACGCAGAGTGGCTGAAGGCGAAAAGATAGCAGTGATTGCCGATTTGAAGCATTTCAAAGTACAAGGCGAAATACCCGACGCTCATGCACAGAAATTCAGCACTGGATCTAAAGCCATAGTAGAAATAGGTAAAAAAAGATACGACGGCATAATCACTAATGTAGAGCCGCTATCGCAGGGAGGAATCATAAAATTCTCGGTGACACTTGACAATGACGTTAGTTCTGCGCTGAGATCCGGTCAGTCCGCCAATACATATATACTCACAGATATTAAAGAAGACGTGCTACTCATACCATTCGGATCATACTATATGGGACCGGGGTCATACAAACTTTTCGTAAAAGAGGGAAACAAGTTGCATCGACGCGACGTGCAACTCGGAGAATCGAATTACGACTATGTGGAGGTGATAAGCGGCCTTGAAAAAGGCGAAGAAGTGGCAGTTAACGACATGAAAAAATTACAGAATAACAAAACCTTAAAAATCAATCAATAATGATTATCGATCTCAAAAACGTGAAAAAGGTGTACCGCACCGATAAAATCGAGACCACGGCTCTCGATGATGTGAATCTGCAAGTGTCAGAAGGAGAATTTGTAAGCATCATGGGCCCTTCGGGGTGCGGTAAGTCGACTCTTCTTAACATAATAGGCCTGCTCGACACGCCAACATCAGGCACGGTGACTCTGCTTGACACCGACACCAACGCTCTCAACGACGTGAGGCTTTCGGCTTTCCGCAACAAAAATATCGGATTTGTGTTTCAGAGCTTTCATCTGATCCCTTCTCTCAACGTGATGGACAATGTGGCCTTACCACTCGCTTTCCGACAAGGAATCAGCAAATCAGAGATGCGGCGTATGGTCACCGAGGTGCTTGAACGTCTACAGATGGCCCACCGTATGCATCATCGTCCCTCTCAACTCTCAGGAGGCCAATGCCAGCGCGTAGCCATAGCCCGCGCAATTGTCGGCAATCCGAAAATACTACTTGCCGACGAACCCACGGGAAATCTTGACTCCAAAATGGGAGCTGAAGTAATGCAACTCCTTCATGAGATCAACAAGAAAGACGGACGCACGATAGTGATGGTGACACACAACCAAGAGCAGGCCCGCGAGACTGACCGCATCATAAGATTCTTTGACGGACGTCAAGTAAAGTAAGTATGAGGTATTAGGTATTAGGTATTAAGTATTAGGTATTAAGTATTGAGTATTGAGTAAGTACAATAAAATAATAATGACTAATCAAGTATGAAAATACAAGAAACAATATATGAGCTGCGCCAACAACCTGTGGTGACGTCTGTAACCATAATAGGCACTGCGCTTGCAATATTTCTCATCATGGTGGTGGTGATCACCAACCAAGTGGCGGTGGCACCCTTCGCTCCGGAGAGCAACCGAGACCGATGGCTTATAAACCGTTCTTTCAGTATCAGAAAAACAGGTACAGAGAACGGTGAATCCAATGCGGGGATGAGCTATCAGACAGCAAAAGAAATATACGGCCGATTGAAGACACCGGAAAGCGTGACCTTTATCGGATGGCCAAGCACAAATCTCTGTGAATCGACTGCCGGCAAAACAATAAATGTAGAATCATTAGGTGTAGACGCCGAATTTTGGAAGGTTATGGACTTTACATTTATCGACGGCGTACCTTTCGATCAAGCACAATTTGATGCCGGCGAAACAGTGGCTGTAATCACTGAAAACGTAGCACGTCGTCTGTTCAACACCGTTCAGGCTACCGGTAAAACAATTAAAATTGACTATGTAGACTACAAAGTATGCGGAGTGGTGGAGGATGTGAGTCCGATAGCCAACTTCGCATATTCGGAGGTATGGATTCCATTTACGTCAACCGATATGATCTCTTCATCATGGATGAACGGAATTATGGGGAGTTTTTCTGCTATCATCCTTGCCAAAGACGCTTCGGATTTTCCGAAAATACGCGCTGAGTTCGAAGAATCACACAGAAAATTTTTCGAATCTTTCAACGGAGACTACGAATATATCCAGCGCGAGCGCCCGTTTGATCAAGAAACGGCTATACATACCCCCTATTCAAATCTCGGACCTGATATGAAAAGTGTGCACAGACAAAATTTTATAATATTTGCTATCTTGCTTATAGTGCCCGCTATCAACCTCAGCAGCATGACCCATAGCCGCATGGTGCGCCAAGAAGGGATAATAGGAGTAAAAAGGGCGTTTGGTGCCACTCGCGGATATATACTTAAAAATCTTTTGTTAGAGAATCTGATTATTACACTCATAGCAGGATGTATCGGTATTATTCTGTCAATAATATTCGCCTACATTGCCTCCGAAGCTCTCTTTACCAAAGACTATAGTGACTCACATGTAAGCCCGAATTTCAATGTCTTCATGATAATGCAATGGAAGACTTTTGGGTTAGCCCTGCTATTCTGCTTTATACTGAATCTTGCAAGTGCCGGACTGCCTTCAATCATGGCTGCACGCACCAATATCGTAAACGCCCTATCCAAGAGATAAATCAATATGAAACGTAAATTACTCAAACAAATTGCCAACGAATGGCGAAATAATATATGGCTCGCATTAGAACTGTTGATAGTGAGCGTGGTCCTATGGTACATTGCTGATCTAATGTTCTGCAAACTTGCCGTTTATTACAAGCCTCTCGGATTTGAATATGAACATTGCTATGAAATACAATTTTCAAATCTCAATTCCAAATCACCCGACTATGTGGACTATGAATCGCAAGAAGATAGGAATAAGGATTTCGAAACCCTGCTAAAGCGACTTGAAAACAGGCCTGAAGTAGAGGCTGTAGGCGCCGGAATTAATGCCATAATGTACAATGGCAACAACAACGGTTCGTATTTGACTATCGATTCACTGACGACCGGCGGCCGCTGGATAGTACAGCGTTTTGTCACTCCTGATTTTGTGCGTGTGTTCAGATATCGTGGCACAAACGGAGAGAGTCCGGAGGATATAGCGAAGACG
Organism: uncultured Bacteroides sp.; assembly: GCA_964546885.1. Lineage (GTDB taxonomy): Bacteria > Bacteroidota > Bacteroidia > Bacteroidales > Muribaculaceae > CAG-873. The sequence continues at coordinate 16,247 of CAZJKZ010000035.1, read as the reverse complement.
ATGAGTGAAAATCTTAACGCCTTTTTCGCAACTAATGATATTCTCTGGAATGCAGGAGTTGAGGATCTGAGACCATTTATAGGGAAAACATTTGAAAATGCGTCTAACGGTCCTGACGGTATTGTTTTAAAAGGCATATTGCAGACCGTAAGATATTCCGACTTCTCTCCTGAAAGCTCAAGTGTGCTCCAGCCTATACCACAAGAATATGAATCTTACGCCAATGAGATTGTGATAAGGGTAAAAGACAATATGGATAAAGATATCGAAAGCAACATCATGAAGGACGCATCGACACTCCTTAAAGTGGGCAACTTTTATGTGACGGGAGTAAAGAGCATGGCCGACAGAAGGAATATGTTCATAAGAAGCGAAAAGCGTCAACTCGCTTATCATGTGATAGGAGCACTGTTTTTGTCAATAAACGTATTTCTCGGCCTTTTAGGCACATTCTGGTTCCGCACCCAGCAGCGAGAGCACGAAATAGCATTACGCAGAGTAAACGGCGCCACACGCAGCGATGTTTTCAGACGCACAATCACCGAAGGCCTGATCATCCTTACTCTTGTGACACCTATAGCACTGTTAATCGACTATATCTTGACTGTAAATGAGCTTAACTCCTACTACGAATCGGGATATTTCGAACCAAGTAGATTCTTTATTACCGCAGGAGCTGTCTACGGGCTTATGATTGTAGTAATAATTTTCGGAGCATTTTTACCCGCTCGCAAAGCAGTGAACGTGCAGCCGGCCATAGCGCTCTCTGAAAACTAAGACAAAACTGGGACCACATGTTTATACCACGGATAATAACAATATTGATCAGCGTATTTTCAACAATGGCGATAGCGGCGGCCCCGCAAACGCGAGTATTGCCACTCGCCGAAGCTATCGCCATTGCTCGAACCAAATCGGTGGAAGCAGCCGTAGCGCTTAACGAGCTGCGCACCGCCTACTGGGAATACCGCACCTATAAGGCCAATCTTTTGCCTGAGATGACTTTCACCACCTCTCTCCCCTCCTACTACAAGCAGTACACTCCGTACATGAATGCTGAGGGATCATACAGCTTCGTGCGCAACAACTATCTTGAACTCACGGGCGAGTTATCGGTAATTCAGAAAATCTGGCCTACCGGAGGTACATTATCGCTAAATACTCAGATTGACTTCCTGCGGCAGCTCGAGGGACCGAAATATAACAGATTCATGACCATACCGGTGGCTCTCACTCTGAATCAGCCTCTTTTCAGTGTAAACACCGTGAAATGGGACAGGAAAATCGAGCCTGTGCGCTACGCCGAGGCAAAAGCAGCGTTTCTAAGTGCTACAGAAGAGGTGGCAATGATGGCGATCAATCGCTATTTCAATTTGCTTATGGCTATGGAAACACAGACAATAGCACGTCAAAACCTCTTGAATGCCGAAAAGCTGTACGAAGTGGCAAAACAAAAACGAGAAATCGGTCACATCTCTAAAAACGATCTGCTGCAAATGGAGCTGAATCTGCTCAATGCACGCTCAAAAATGACTGATGCCGAAAGCGGATACAAGAGCATGATGTTTCAGCTAAAAGCATTTTTGGATATGGATGATGACACTGAAATCTTGCCTGAAGTGCCGTCAACCCCAATTAGCGAAAGTGTGAAATACGCCGACGCGCTTGACAAGGCGCTTAGCAACAACGAGTTTGCCCTCACCATGCGCCGCCGTCAGCTTCAGGCAGATTATGAGGTGGCACGCGCTAAAGGCAACCAAAGAGAGATATCGCTATTCGCACAGGTAGGTTTCACAGGATCAGCCACAGAACTGCGCACAGCCTACGATCCGTTAAAAGACAATCAGGTGGTGGAAGTAGGGCTTAAGATACCGTTGGTGGACTGGGGCAAGCGCAGAGGCAAAGTGAAGGTGGCGGAAAGCAACCGGAAACTTATGGAAGAGCGTATAAGGCAAGAAACACAAAATTTCAACCAGGATCTTTTCATTCTTGTGGAGCGGTTCAATAATCAGTTGTCGCAGGTAAGCCTGGCAATGCGAGCCGACACTATAACCCAACAACGCTATGACACGAATGTGGAGACATATCTTATAGGACGAATATCGACACTTGACCTCAACGACTCTCAGGTGTCAAAAGACGAGGCACGCCAGGCATTTGTGAGCCAACTGTACCAATACTGGTATTACCTTTACCAGCTTCGCAGCCTTACCTTATGGGACTATGTGGAAAATAAAGGAATTGACTCTGATATTGAGCTTATATTGCGACAAAATTAGTAACTTTGCAAAATGATATTGATTATTGACGATAATAAGCTGATACGTATGTCTCTCAAGCTTTTGCTTGAGAGAAACGGATATGAGGTGGCGCTTGCATCCGACCAGATGCAAGCATTGGAGGCTTTGCGGTCACTCCCCATAAATCTTGTGATATCTGATATGAATTTCACAAAAAGCACATCAGGAGAAGAAGGCCTTGAATTGCTGCGCAAAATCAAGGTACTGCGTCCATCGATTCCGGTAATACTTATCACAGCATGGGGCAGCATACCTTTAGCCGTTGAGGGCATGCGTCTCGGGGCATTTGATTTCATCACCAAGCCATGGGATAATCATCTGCTTTTACAGCGTGTGTCTACCGCCGTGTCTCTGTCTGAATCTAAATCAGTATCATCAATTGAGACCGACCGCTTTGACCGCTGCGGTATAGTGGGCGAATCTCAACAGATAAAAGATATTCTGTCGGTGATAAAACGTATAGCCCCTACAGATGCTTCTGTACTCATCACGGGAGAAAACGGAACCGGAAAAGAATTGATAGCACAAGCCCTTCACGCCAACAGCCTTCGAGCCAAGGGTCCTATGGTGAAGGTGAATTTGGGAGGCATCTCACAATCTCTTTTCGAGAGCGAGATGTTCGGGAGCGCAAAAGGCGCATACACCGGGTCGGTACAAGAGCGTAAAGGCCGATTTGAAGTGGCGGATAAGGGCACAATATTTCTTGATGAAATTGGCGATCTTGACGCAGCTTGTCAGGTGAAGATGCTACGCGTACTGCAAGAGCACACTTTCGAGCGATTAGGCGAGACAAAGCCTCGGAAAGTGGACATACGTGTGATCTCAGCAACCAACGCCGATCTAAGGGCAATGGTACGCGAGCATACGTTCCGTGAAGATCTTTACTATCGTATCTGCCTAATAAACATACACGTGCCAGCGTTAAGAGAAAGACGTGGCGACATCCCGCTGCTTATAAAGCATTTCACAGACAACTCTCAGCGAAAGGTGAATTTCTCACCCGAAGCTATTGATTTGCTAAAAGGTCTGCCCTACCCCGGCAATATCCGAGAATTGCGTAATCTTGTGGAACGCATAATATTATTGAGCCCGACAGAAATAATAGATGTGAATGATGTGAAGAACAACATACCGACGACAGTGGATTTCACTGCGCCTGATGCGTTAAATGCCATAGAGCGTGATACGGTGGAGGAAGCCTTGCGCAAGTGCCGCGGCAATGTGGCACAAGCCGCAGAGCTGCTGGGCATAACACGCCAGACACTCTACCGCCGTATAAAGAAATACGGGTTATGAAAGGCAAAGCTGTATTTCCGGCACTCATTGTTATTGAGGCATGCTGTCTTGTATGGTCAGTATTGGGCATGTGGGGTCTTTATCCGACAGTCGCATTTGCCATTATCCTTGCCGCCACTTCAGTGATTTACTATATCGTGCTACGTCCGATCTCGACTATCGAAGAGGGCATGAATCTTCTGCGGGCGCAGGATTACGCAAGTAGGCTTCGTCATGTAGGTCAATCTGACGCCGATAATATCGTAGGTCTTTTCAATGATCTTATGGATAATCTGAAAAACGAACGTCTGGCCACTGAAGAGAAAAATCTGTTTCTTGAGCAACTCATCGAAGCCTCACAGCAAGGTATAGTAATAATGGACTATGATGGGAAAAATATTATTTCATCCAATCCAACCGCAAAAGAAATACTGAAAGACATAGATCTGCCTGACATTGAAGACGGACAATCGTTAACGGTAAGATCAAATCACGGCAACGCTTACAAGGTGACTCGCCAGTCGTTTATTGACAAGGGATTTCATCGCTCGTTTTTTATAATTGACAGTATGACCGAGGAGCTGCGTACTGCCCAGCGTGACGCATACGGCAAAATAATAAGAATAATCGCGCATGAAGTGAATAATACGATGGGGGGACTCGACTCTGTAATGCAGACCGTAAGCGAAGTATCCGACGGCGATATTGCGGATGCCGTAGAGTGTTGCCGCGAAATGTCGCAGAATCTCACTGAATTTATCTCTGCATATACCGATTTGGTGAAGCTGCCTACGCCTCAGCTATCGGCTATGCAGCTCGCAGACAGTATCGAGCCTATGAAAGCAATGATAAACACTTATGCAGAGGTAAGAGGCGTACAGGTAGAATATGCCCTTACCAAAAGCGGCATAGTGCATCTCGACCCTATACTTTGGCAACAAGCAATAATAAACATTGTGAAAAACAGTGTGGAGAGCATACTATCCACCGGACGCGCCGACGGCAAAATCACAATTTCTACCATCAGCGAATCATCGCTCTGCATTTCTGACAACGGAGCCGGGATATCCTCTGAGCAGTCGCAGCATCTCTTTACGCCTTTCTATACCACGAAGCCGTCAGGACAAGGTATAGGTTTGTCACTCGTCAGCGAAATACTGCAACGCCACGGCTGTAAATATTCTCTCCTCAGCGCAGAAGGCATCACTTCCTTCAATATCACTTTCGACACACTGTAAGCATTAAATCTTGATTTTCCTATTCTATCCTTTTAAACAGCTAAATAGTGTTAAAATTATTACAAAACATGATTTTTTTACAATTATTTGTTTTTTAGGCAAAAAATATGTATATTTGTGCCGGAATCTAATAACAGTCATTAAAAAGGGATAATATGAAAGTTTTGTATTTATTGTCATTAACTCAAAAGTGGTTGCTCGCCAAATCAATTCTTGTATGTTTTTTGAGCATTTTGACCCCTGTATGCCTTTACGCTTATGACTTTGAGGTCAAATTTGGCGATTATGAAAGGTCTCTATATTTTAATGTGCTATCAGAGGAAACAGGACATAAAACTTGCGAAATTACCTTCCGCAGCAAAGATGTGAAAGACGGTAAAATTGTCTATAACGCCGGGCACGGGCAACCAATGGCTGATGAATGGCCCACGAGCGTTACATATCAGGGGGAAGAGTACTTAGTCGTTGGAATCGGAGACCACGCCTTTGAGAATACCAATTGTGAATGGTTCGTCTGTCCGGACAGCGCAAAATATGTCGGGACAGAGGCGTTCAAGAATTGCAAAAAACTTAAAATTTTTTTTTATAATCCTATAATGGAAAAAATTGGAGAGCGGGCCTTTGAAGATTGCGTAAACTTAGAACATGTTCACGCACCCGGCTATTACTTCGTATATCCCATAATGACAGAAAGAAGAATTTATATTGGCTCAGAAGCCTTCCACGGTTGTATGGGACTGAAGGTTTTCGATGTAAACTGGTTACTTCCCAAACAACTAAAAGTGGAATGGAATGCATTTGACATTGTGGATGGGAGAATAAATTGTGATTTGTGGATAACTCCAGTTACCGAACTTTATCCAGAAATTCCCTTCATTGATTTTTTCAGCACAGCTGAGCCATGGAAATTTTTTAATATTGTAGAAGACACCGGCGACAGACCCACTAAGGAAGAGCCGGTGATTTGCGGACAGGACAAAACCAACACAGACGTGTACAATCTCACGGGACAGAAAATTGGAGATATAAATTCGCTCCCCCAATTAGGTCATGGAATATATATCGTAAACGGCAGAAAATATTTAAAATAGCTCTTTTTCCTGTTGGTTGACAGGATGGTTTTTATACAACCTATATAAGAAGTATTTTATCAGTTCTTTAGCTAAATTATTGTATTCGATAAAAACAGAAAGCCTCAATTTCGGTGCGTTTGAAAGATTGTTCCGTGCAGAAGGAAAAATGTCAGATAGGGTTGTTGCACTTCCGATTATAAAATCGAAACTTCGCCTCTATTGTCTTCGCTTATCCGACAGTATCCTGATACTTGGTAATGGAGGTGTTAAAAACACTCGCACATATGATGAAAATGATGAATTACGTGGGTATGTCGTAACTCTACAAAATTTTGACAAGCTCATAAAGCAAGGCGAAAGAGACGGAACTATCAAGATTACCGAGAACACAATAGAAACTGATAAGACCTTTGATATATGAAAACTGCATACGTCAAATATGACGCAATGGTACGGGCAATACCTCCCCATATTAAGGCTGAGGGGGATTTGGAATTTGCAATATCCACCCGCATATATGACCTTATGACACAAAAAGGTCTGTCTAAGGCTGAATTTGCAAGAGGTATCGGTAGGCGTCCATGTGAAATAATAAAATGGCTAAGTGGTCAGCATAATTTTACCCTCGCTACCCTCGCCATGCTTTCTACTTTTTTCGGTAAGCCCATTATCACAGTTGGATAGACTAACATTGGACTGATAGATCTCAAACGAGGCGTACCAGCCAAACCCAAAATCGAGATTCAGGGGTTGGGTATGGATTACTTTACTTGAATTCAATAAATATCACCGCCGGATTGGCATCTGGAGACACATTTTTAAGAGTCTGATATGAATCGGAAAACTTATTGGGGTTGTCCATTATATATTGATAGGTCGTATTTGGCTCAACTACAGAAACGAAATAATTGTCGTCGCTCTCGTTATAGGCAAGCATACCCAACATCATGTTTTGCCGGGTACATCAATTTTTATTCACATGTTGTTGAATTTTCGATGCTTTATCGAACAATTAGCCACTTTGCATTGTTAAAAAATTAAAATTACATTCATCTGACTAATTCTCATGCTTCACCATGAGACCTAAACAATCAACCTGTGGATAACAACAAAGAAATAAAGCTCGCAGACGCTTACGCCCGCCAACCGGAAATTACAGGCATTAAAGATCTGTCACACGTATTCGCTTGGGTATTCGCCGGAATACTCATAATCGGTATGTTGCCGATGCACACAGCTGCCAACCCAACCGACTCATTGCAGCAGGTTGTGATGGACTCCACCACAATCCATTTCAAACAATCGAAGTCCAATCTTGACCTTGGTTTGGACGGCAACGGCGATAAATTGAAAACAATGCTGCAACATCTGCAGGATCTTACAGACAAAGATTCCACCTATATATTAAGCACTGTACGAGTAATCGGGTCAGCATCTCCTGAAGGATCCGTGCAGATCAACCGTGCGCTCTCGGAGAAGCGAGCACAGGACATATTTGATTATTTTGCACAAAGAGTTTCTTTGCCAGAGACTGTCACCGACTTTGAGTTTATGGGACGCAACTGGAAAGGTCTGTACACTATGGTGGTCGATGATAAGGAGGTGCCCTACCGCGATGACGTACTGGAGTTACTTAAAGAAGCTAACTGCGACAATGACCTGTCTGCCAACGAAAGCAACCGCCTGCTTGCCCAACTTAAAGCCTTGAAAGGCGGCAAGCCATACGCCTATATGTATAGTCATCTCTTCCCTGCCCTACGCTACTCTTATCTTTTCGTGGAATTTGAGAGATGGAGGAGGCCTGTGGCCCGCAGAGAGGTTTACGCAAAAGATGGTAAACTCACCAATTTAGCTACAAATCTCATACCCGGAGCGGCACAACCGGTAGTAACACCTACGCCGGTCGTAAAAAAGCCTTTTTATATGTCGCTTGGCACAAATCTACTCTTTGATCTTGCCGCTGTGCCCAACATCAACGCTGATATATATGTGGGCAAGAATCTGTCGGTTTACGCCGACTGGATGTATGGCTGGTGGGATAAAGACAGCCGTCATCGTTACTGGAGAATATATGGCGGCAATATAGGCGCAAGATGGTGGTTTGGGAAGAAAGCCCACGAGAAACCACTCACAGGCCATCACTTGGGAGTGTATGCAGGCATTTTCACATTCGATTTTGAATGGGGAGGCAAAGGATATATGGGAGGAAAGCCACACGGTACACTTTGGGACCGGTACATGACAAACGCTTCAGTGGAATACGGCTACTCTTTACCCATAGGCAAAAGACTGAATCTCGGATTCACAGCCGCTATAGGCTACATCAACGGCAAATATATCAAATATGAGCCTCTTGCCTCCACGACTGAATACGTATGGCTCGCATCAAAAAAATTCTCCTGGTTCGGCCCCACAAAGTTAGAAGTCTCTCTTGTGTGGCTCATCGGACGCGGCAATTTAAACAAAAAGTAAAGGATTGTACGGGCAAAACCTGTACAACCCTTTACTTCTAAATAATATTTGTTCCCTTTTTTATTTCAAGAGACCATGAGCTTTGAATACCTTATGGATCTTTTCAAGAGCAGTCTCAACCTGCTCTTTTGTATGTGTTGCCATAAGGCTGAAACGGATAAGAGTGTCCTGAGGAGCCACAGCTGGCGATACAACCGGATTTACAAAAATGCCCTCGTTGAATAGATCACGAGTGATAGCAAAAGTCTTGTTATTGTCACGGATATATAGAGGAATAATAGGAGTGGAGGTATTTCCTATCTCGCATCCCATATTTCTGAAACCTTCAAGAGCGAATTTTGTGATCTTCCAAAGATGCTCCTGACGTTCAGGCTCAGCCTGCATGATCTCAAGCGCCTTAAGCGCGGCGGCTGTGGATGCAGGAGTGATGCTGGCGGTAAAGATATACGAGCGTGAGTGGTGGCGAAGGTAATTGGTGATTTCCTTATCTGTTGCGATAAAGCCTCCAAGAGAAGCGAACGATTTTGAGAATGTGCCCATAATGAGGTCAACATCGTTGGTAAGACCGAAATGATTAACCGTACCTCGTCCGCCTTCACCGAACACGCCTATACCGTGAGCTTCGTCTACCATCACAGTGGCATCGTATTTCTTGGCAAGACGCACAATCTCGGGAATATTGGCAACATCGCCTTCCATGGAGAATACACCATCAGTGACAATAAGCTTCACCTTATCCGGGTCGCATTTCTGAAGTTGCTGCTCCAATGAGGCCATGTCATTATGCTTATATTTATAATGTGTAGAGAAAGCAAGGCGACGTCCCTCAATGATAGAAGCATGATCCTGTTCATCCCAAATAATATAGTCCTCACGACCGGTAAGAGTGGACACAACTCCGAGATTCACCTCGAAACCGGTAGAATAAATCATCACATCCTCTTTGCCAATATATTCGGCTATAGCAGCCTCAAGCTTTTTGTGAAGGTCGAGAGTACCGTTGAGGAAAGGCGAACCGGCGCATCCCGTGCCATATTTCTTAGTAGCCTCAATAGCGGCCTCCTTGATACGCGGATCGCTGACAAGTCCCGAATAGCAATTAGAACCGAACATCAATACCTTCTTACCATTGATATCTACCTCTGTGTCCTGCTCCGAAGATATAGCCCTGAAATATGGATATATTCCGGCCGCTTTAGCCTCTTGCGGAGCTGTGTATTTTGAAAGTTTAGCTTGTAAGAGCTTCATAATAGCTTAGCGTTATACTTTATTTATTATTAGGCTGCAAAGTTAGGTATTTTTTATAAAACGGCATGCCTTATTAACATCTTTTTTAGGTTTTTAATTCTCTTCTTCTCGCTGACGACGTAAACGCTCCCTACGTTTGAGCGAAAGGTGTAGCAAAAAGATGCACAGAAGTGTCACTCCTATGATGCCGAAATAATATAAAGGTGTAGTTGCACCGGCTGCATAATCGGCGTATCCGATATAGCTCATCACCGCAAGATATATAATAAGAATAACAGGGATTAGCGTGGATCTTTTAAGTCGTTTCATCTTTTTCCGGGTTAGATGTAGTGGATGCTTCGGGGATAATATATGGAGACTCCTCGGGAATAAAAGCATTACTTGTAAGGTAAGAGTAGATACGGAGGCATGCCCAAGCGTCTATAGCCGCATAGCGTTGCTGCTGCGGGGTGAGCGTAGGGGCCTCCCAATTAGTAAGTCTTTGGTTTTTAGAAATTTTCTCGTCAAAGAGAATAGCGTAAATTTTCTGCAGAGAAATATCTTGTATATGATATTGTTTGACAAATCTTTGAAGATCGACAAATCCTTTGGGATCTACGGGGCTCGAACGATGCATTACATTAAAGTCATCATGGACAGAAAGACCGATTTTCATGATGCTCTCGTTCTCAAGCAGAGCTGCCATTTCATCAGTTATGCCGAGCACGTTCAGTCGGAAAAGATAGCAATGAGTGGAGGTAGATAGTTGCATCAGAGCAACTTTGTTGACGTGTCCTTTTTTGAATGACGGCTTGGTCTCAGTATCAAAACCGAAAATAGACTCCTTAGTAAGGGCGGCGACGGCCTCACTTGCAGCTTCAGGAGTATCCACCACTGTGATATCTCCGCTAAAAGTCGCCAACGGCATTTTAGCTATCTGTTCTTTCGATATAGAAATTTTAAAATCTTCTGGCATGGTGCAAAGTTAGGCTAATTGAGCACAAGACCTTGCATATTTGCTACCGGAAAATATATACGTGCAAACTGTCTGATAAAATCAATGGTCTTTTTATTTGGCTTCGTATTATCGATGTCCTGCATTTGTTGTGTTTTAGGGTTTTGTTGGGTAGAGATTTCTTCCATAGGCATTGATGTGTTAATGATTACGTATTAGTAACGAATAACCATTTCATTTTATTGTGAATTAATTAAAAAATAATCTCGCCTGTGGATGCTGTCATGAGAAAAATACAAATAATAAAATATTTTTATATTATTGAATATCAATATTTTACCCCCCCCCGAAAAATAATAATTTCAAATTTGGATATAACCTAAATAATGCTTAACTTTGTCACTGAAGAATAATCAATAATTAAAATAAATAGCCTATGAAACAAAGATTTATTGGACATGGAGTATTGAAAACATGTATTTTCATTTTGGCGCTTCTGTCCAGCTCCTTTTCTGCTATGTGCGACAATATCAGTATCAGAGGTCTTGTTAAAGACAGAGCCACATCCGCGGATCTCTATGGTGTGATGGCACGGATTCTCAACGCTGCCGACAGTTCGCTGTTAGCAGAAAAAAAGGCTGAAGCAAGATGGAAGTCAGGATATGATGGAAACTGGACCGAATATTCTGAACCTCGCTTCGAAATACACAATGTTGTGGACCGAGGAGGTAAATACATTCTTCAACTTGTAAGAGAGAATTACGACACCCTATATTATAATATTGATCCATCGACAGTCTCTAAAAGGGCAGCTTCAATGGATATTGGTACCCTGTTCATGAAAAGGAGACCAACTACACTAAAGGAGATCACTGTACAGGCCACCAAGGTAAAGTTCTATAACCGAGGCGATACTATTGTGTATAATGCGGATGCCTTCAATCTTGCAGAAGGGAGCATGCTCGACGCACTAATCCAGCAACTCCCGGGAGCAGAGCTTAAGGAGGACGGACAAATTTTTGTCAATGGAAGATTCGTGGAGGATCTTCTGCTTAACGGTAAGGACTTCTTCAAAGGCAACAATAAGCTGATGCTTGAGAATCTTGGGGCCTACACCGTAAAGGAGATACAAGTGTATGAACGCCAGAACGAAATGGACAGAATCATGGGGAGCGACTATGGTAAGAAATCTTTCAGCATGGATGTAAGGCTTAAGAAAGAGTATTCTCAAGGTGCTCTGGCAAATGTAGAGGGCGGCTACGGAACGGAAGACAGATATCTCGGAAGGATTTTTGCCTTGTGGTATGCCGATCATGCCCGAATCGGCCTATATGGTAATGTTAATAATCTAAGCAACAAAAGTAAGCCAGGACAAAATAACGGCTTCAACGCACCCTGGATGAATGCAGGAGAATTCAGCAAAATATCCGGAGGATTAGACTATAATGCAGACATGCCGACGCAAGGAGTGAATTTTTCCGGAAATGCCCAATATGATTACACCAAGACTACAACCCAACGCCATGTCTACCGAACAAATTTCCTTTCCGGCGGTGACACTTACGATTACCGATTTTTCACCGGAATCGAGCGTGACTGGGGAATTTCCACCTCACATTCAGTCAAGTTCAAAAAGGATAAATGGAATATGGATATAAAGCCGAGTTTCTCTTACACCCGGCAGAAAAATACGAATGATGATACAAATGCCACTTTCTCGAAAGATTTTCAGGATGTCAGCCGTGAATTCATCTATAATCTCTATTCAGGAGCATCATCACAGGTTTTGTCAGCGCTGCTCAATAGGAGTCTGTCGTTGATGCGACTGAAGGGTGACACTTCAAAAGGAGCTCTTTCATTGAATGGAAAAAGGAAAACTAATCAGACGGATGCTATTTCATGGTCGCTGGCCGGTGACTACACAGGTAGGAAATTCGACAGAAATGAGGATTTCGCAATTAATTTCGGTGAAGACCCGAGACCTACAGATTCCGACAGCCGCCTCTTCAAAAACCATCCTGATCACAAATTGTCATTGTCAGGATCACTTGGTTATATTGTCGGAGTGCGACCGGGTCTTGTGATTGGCGCAGACTATCGTTATTCCCAAGAGTCAAGTCTTACCACCTCTGATCTCTTCAGGGCTGAAAATATTTACTCATCCCTTGAGGAATCAGGAAACGCAGTTTTGCCTTCTGTTGCAGCATTTGAAAGAAAATTTGATCCTTCGAATAGCTATGAATCACATTATAATTCTGATCTCCACGGTATCAACTTCAGCATTGACTGGAGCATCAAGCCTCTGGCAATGGTCTGGAACATTAGGCTCCCATTCAACTACCGTCATCAGAATCTACACTATCTGCGGGGCGATATTGACCAAAGGATAAAGCGAAATAAGGTATTCTTCGGGAATATGTCTATCAACCTGAACTGGAACCCTAAACTGGGATGGATCTATCTTGGAGTCGACAGAAAGGTCACTTCTCCGGACATGGTGAATATGGTTGATATGACTGACACCCTCGACCCGCTCAACATTATGAGAGGTGCATCAGGCCTGAAAGACGCAGAGTCTCTAAACGCCAGACTCTATTTATCTCGAACCAAAAGAGATGTGTACAAGCAGGATTATGGCTTAACCTACAATGTGACCCATAATGCTTTGGCCGTTGGCTACAACTATAATTCCTCAACCGGCGTGAGAGAAAGCCGGATGTACAATGTCAATGGCAACTGGGATTTACAAGCTACCCAATCAATCACCTATCAGTTCGGTCACCTGAAACGTTTCTCGGTCGGCAACTCAACTGTATTATTTTACAACCGAAGTGTCGACATGATTGGAGAGAATAACTCCGGGATATCGCGCAATATAGTACAAAATTATATGGCCGGAGAGGGCCTTAATTTGGGATATTCTTCTGATATGGTTCGCGTAGGATTAAGTGGCAACCTAAACTGGAATCGCTATACAAGCGGGATGAAGGGATTCAATCCTTTCAATGCCTGGAACATCAGATACGGCCTTAACGGAAACATCAAGCTTCCGGCTCATTTCCAGCTTTCTTCTGACTTCACAGTGTTCAGTCGCAGAGGATATTCCGACAAGGCACTCAACACCGACAATTATGTATGGAATGCCCGGTTGAGTTATTCAGCTTTCAATGGGCAATGGATCTTTATGGTTGATGGGTTCGATATTCTTCACAATCTTAAAAATATCAGTCAGACCGTCAATGCGCAGAGCAGGACCGAAACATGGAGCAATGTACTGCCACGCTATATCTTATTCCATGTCCAGTGGAAATTCCACAAGCTGCCTAAAAAGAAACTTTGATGACATAAAAAATGTGCCGGGCGTTAAGGTCCGGCACATTCTATTTAAATTAATGATTAACTACGAGAGTGTAGCTTAGCAAACGCCTTCGCCCATCATGGCATGAGCCACCTTCATGAATCCGGCGATATTTGCGCCCTTCATGTAGTTGATATAGCCGTCAGGCTCTACGCCATAGGTAAGGCACTGCTCGTGGATTGCTTCCATGATTTCATGGAGACGAGAGTCAACTTCTTCGGCGCTCCACTGCAGGTGCATAGCATTCTGGCTCATTTCCAGACCTGATGTAGCCACACCGCCGGCGTTTACAGCCTTTCCGGGAGCATAGTTGACCTTGTTGGCAATGAATGTATCGATAGCCTCGGGTGTACAGCCCATGTTGGACACTTCAGCCACAAGACCAACTTTGTTGGCAACAAGCTGAGCGGCATCGTCGCCGTTCACCTCATTCTGTGTAGCGCACGGGAGAGCGATGTCCACCTTCTGCTCCCAGGGTTTGCGTCCTGCATAGAATGTAGATTCGGGGAACTGCTCTGCATAGGGTTCAACGATGTCATTGCCTGTGGCGCGGAGTTCGAGCATATATGCTATCTTTTCGCTGTCAAGACCTTTTGGATCATAGATATATCCATCAGGACCGGAAATGGTTACTACCTTGGCTCCAAGCTCAGTGGCTTTCAGGGCTGCGCCCCATGCCACATTGCCGAATCCGGAGATAGCAACGGTTTTGCCCTCGATAGTATCACCCTTCTGGCGCAGCATAGCCTGAACAAAATAGAGAGCGCCAAAACCTGTGGCCTCAGGACGGATACGGCTACCGCCAAATTCAAGGCCCTTGCCTGTGAATGTACCGTCATGCTGATTAACAAGGCGCTTGTACATACCGTACATATATCCTACTTCGCGGCCGCCTACGCCGATATCGCCTGCGGGCACGTCACGATCCGGACCAAGATTTTTCCAGAGACCGATCATGAAGGCCTGGCAGAAGCGCATGATTTCGCGATCGCTCTTACCGCGGGGCGAGAAGTCGCTACCGCCTTTGGCTCCGCCCATAGGCAGAGTGGTGAGTGCGTTTTTGAAAGTCTGCTCGAAGCCGAGGAACTTAAGAATCGAAAGGTTGACAGAAGCGTGGAAACGGATACCGCCTTTGTACGGACCGATAGCGTTGTTGAACTGCACGCGATAGCCGATATTGTTCTGTACTTCGCCCTTGTCATCTATCCAAGTGACACGGAATGTGACGATGCGGTCGGGCTCAACCATACGTTCGATAATTTTGTTATGTTCGAACTCGGGATGCTGATTGTACACATCCTGCACAGAGAGCAACACTTCGCGTACGGCCTGGAGATACTCCTTTTCGCCCGGGTGCTTAGCCTCGAGGTCGGCCATGATTTTGTTAATATCCATACTTAAAATTGGTTTATAGGTATTATTAAGGTGTATAAGATTAACGTTGCAAATTTAAGTACTTTATTTGATATTAAAAAAAGTATTTCTTTCAAAAATGACGGGCTAATAGTTAATATTTGTTTATTCGTTCATATTCGGATAGTTTGTATAACTCGTCATCCTCCTCTGCCAATCGTAGAACAAAAATTATATTTCGCTTTTTTCTTTGAAACGACATAAAATTCAATGGGAAAAATTTCATTATGTCAGAAAAAATGCGTAAATTTGTGGCGATTTTTGTTGGTTGCCATGTTGTATATGGCAATTTATTGATAAACAATATATTAAATGATTAATATTACTTTTCCTGACCAGACGGTCAAACAATACGAGCCGGGCGTGACCCCGCTACAAATAGCCGAGAGCATCAGCGCAGGCCTTGCCCGCGATGTACTGGCAGCATCTATTGACGACGAAGAATGGGACCTCAGCCGTCCTATCGACAAAGATGCCTCTATAAAATTCTACAAATGGGACGACCCGGAAGGCAAGCACGCTTTCTGGCATAGTTCGGCGCACTTATTGGCCGAAGCTCTCCAGGAATTGTACCCGGGAGTGAAATTCGGCATAGGTCCGGCCATAGAAAACGGATTCTACTATGATATAGATCCGGGAGAACACCAGATCACCGCTGCCGATTTTCCAAAGATCGAGAAGAAGATGCTCGAGCTCGCCCAAAAGAAAGAAGCGATAGTGCGCAGCGACATATCCAAGGCAGACGCACTCAAGCTCTTCGGCGACCGAAATGAAGTATACAAATGCGAGCTTATCAGCGAGCTTGAAGACGGACATATCACCACATACACACAGGGTGACTTCACCGACCTTTGCCGCGGACCGCATATACCCAACGCAGCTCCTATCAAGGCTGTGAAGATAACACCGCTCGCCGGCGCATATTGGCGCGGCGAC
>CAZJKZ010000034.1:0-25584 GCA_964546885.1 uncultured Bacteroides sp. | reverse complement strand
AAGGCCGTTATTTCTCACGCATGAATACGTTGATGGGGGTGCCGGTGAAGTCCCAGTGCTCGCGTATCTTATTCTCGAGATATCGCTTGTAAGGCTCTTTCACCCACTGCGGGAGATTGCAGAAGAAGATGAATGTGGGCACCTGAGCTCCTTTCAGCATCGTGACGTATTTGATCTTTACGTATTTGCCTTTGTTGGCTGGTGGCGGATATGCCGCTATGTCCTCGAGCAATACACGGTTCACCTCAGAGGTCGGTATTATGCGTTTGCGATTCTTGTACACCTCAAGAGCTGTGTCAAGCACCTTGAATATGCGCTGCTTTGTTAGAGCCGACGAGAAGATGATGGGGAAGTCGGTGAAAGGCGCGAATCTCGAGCGTATCGCCTCCTCGAAGTGTCGAATAGCCGCCTGCGACTTATCCTCGGCGATATCCCATTTGTTCACCACCACCACGATGCCCTTGTTGTTCTTCTGGATGAGCGAGAAAATATTCACGTCCTGGCTCTCTATGCCTCTTGTGGCGTCGATCATAAGGATACATACATCACTAGCTTCTATGGCGCGAATCGAACGGATTACGGAGTAATATTCGATATCTTCATGCACCTTCGTCTTTTTGCGTATGCCGGCAGTGTCGACGAGATAGAAATCAAATCCGAATTTATTATATTTGGTGTAGATTGAGTCGCGTGTGGTGCCGGCTATATCGGTCACGATATGGCGCTCCTCGCCTATGAATGCGTTGATAAGCGAAGATTTGCCTGCGTTAGGACGGCCAACGATTGCAAACTTGGGTATATCCTCGAGATTCTTGCTTTCGTCGTCATCCTCCGGCGGCAGATCCTTCACCACCTCGTCGAGGAGGTCGCCTGTGCCGTAGCCGTTGACAGCCGACACGGGGTAGGGTTCGCCAAGGCCTAATTTATAAAACTCAGGCACATTGTAGACCCACTCGTTGGAGTCAACTTTATTGGCAACAAGAATTACCGGTTTTGACGATTTACGCAGAATTTCAGCCACGTGGTCGTCAAGGTCGGTGACACCGTTCATGGCGTCAACAACGAAAAGTATCTCGTCGGCCTGCTCTATTGCGAGCTGCACCTGCTTATTGATTTCGCTCTCAAACACATCGTCGGAGTTGACTACCCAGCCACCTGTATCGACGATTGAGAATTCGCGTCCGTTCCAGTCCACTTTGCCGTACTGACGGTCGCGCGTGGTGCCGCTTGTCGGGTCCACGATAGCCGTACGGCTTTGTGTCAGACGATTGAATAGGGTGGATTTCCCCACGTTCGGACGTCCTACTATAGCTACTAATTGGCTCATATTGCTTGTATATCTTTAAAATTCGTTATATGTGTATCTTATATTAATTCTCGTAGCCGAATTCACGCAGCTTGTTCTCGCGGTTGCGCCAGTTGGCTTCGACTTTCACGAACATCTCAAGATACACCTTCTTGTCGAAGAACTTCTCTATATCCTTACGCGCCTCAATGCCCACGCGTTTCAGCTTTTGTCCGCCTTTGCCTATGATAATGCCCTTTTGGGTGTCGCGCTCCACATATATCACAGCCATAATATGGATGGCGGTCTCCTTCTCCTCGAATTTTTCCACGATTACCTCTACGGAGTAGGGGATCTCCTTGTCGTAATTGAGGAGGATTTTCTCTCTTATGATTTCGGTGACGAAAAATCTTGCAGGCTTGTCGGTGAGGGCGTCGGTGCCGAAATAGGGCTGTCCTTCAGGGAGGAGTTCGACAATGCGCTTCATAAGATTGTCGACGTTGAAACGCTCAGTTGCCGATACCGGGAAGATTTCAGCCTTTGGCAGACGCTCCTTCCACTTATCCACAATAGTCTCAAGCTCGGCGGAATTCTTCACGAGATCCACTTTGTTGATTACCAATAACACAGGCACTGTCTCTTTGGCCACGCGGTCAAGGAAGTCGGCGTTTTTAGTGGGATCCTCCACTACGTCGGTGACATAAATCAGAATATCGGCATCAGTGAGAGCGCCTTCGCTGAATTCGAGCATACTCTCCTGCAGCTTGTATTTGGGCTTAAGCACACCCGGAGTGTCGGAGAATACAATCTGATATCCCGGAGCGTTCACTATGCCTGTGATGCGGTGGCGCGTGGTCTGAGCCTTTGAGGTGATGATGCTGATGCGCTCGCCCACAAGATCATTCATGAGCGTGGATTTACCTACGTTTGGGTTGCCTACGATATTTACAAATCCTGATTTAAAACCGTTTTCCATAATCTCTACAAAAAATAATAAGTAAGTTTAATAAAATAGTGAAAGCGAGTAAATAGGTGATCAGCCTTATAATGGGCCAAGTTAGGATGCTTTGCAGCTCCCCGATTTACTTACTTATTTATAAAACAAAAATAGCACCGTCAATGATGCTATTTTTGTGTATTTTTAACAGATAGAATATTGCGAAGCAATCACGCAGCTGTGGTGACCGGCGGTCTAAATATCCCAAATCAGGTACATTGCGCCCCAAGTGAATCCGGCGCCGAAGGCTGTGAGCACGAGCTTGTCGCCTTTTTTGAGCAGATGCTTTTTCTCGTCGAGACACAAGGGGATAGAGGCAGCTGAGGTGTTGCCGTAATGCTCGATATTCACGAGCACCTTGTCGATGGGGAAGTTAGCAGTCTTAGCCACAGCCTCGATGATGCGCATATTAGCCTGATGAGGAATCAGGTAGGTAACATCATCGGGGGTGAGATTGTTGCGCTGCAGGATGGCGAGAGTTGACTCCACCATATCGGTTACGGCGTGCTTGTACACGGCGCGACCCTCCTGATAGAGCTTGTTCTCGTGAGCGTCAACTGTCTCATGCGTTGTGGGCTTAACCGATCCGCCGGCTTTCATCACCAGATAGGGCAGACCGCTGCCATCGATATGGAAAACACCGTCAATTACACCAACTTCTTTTTCGGTAGGCTCCACAAGCACTGCGGCAGCGCCATCGCCGAAGAGGGGGCATGTGGCACGGTCGGTATAGTCAACCATTGACGACATTTTCTCGGTAGCCACTACGATTACCTTTTTATACATGCCTGAGCGCACATAGGCAGTGGCGTCCTGAAGAGCTACGATGAACCCGGCACAGGCGGCCTGGATATCATAGGCGTAGCAGTTGGGCAGCTGACATTGGTGCACTATCACCGAGCCGGTGGACGGGAATCGGTAGTCGGGGTTGGAAGTAGCGCAGATTACCAAGTCTATTTCTTCGCGCTTAGTGCCAGTCGACTCCAGCAGACGGTTTACAGCCTCAATGCCCATGTATGACGAGCCGGCACCTTCTACTTTAAGAATCCTGCGCTGCTTGATACCCACGCGAGTGGTGATCCACTCGTCGTTGGTGTCAACCATTTTGGAGAGCATGTCGTTGTCGAGAATATCTTCGGGTACGTATGAAGCTATTCCTGAAATGCGAGCGTTGAGCATAGATACGGGGTTTTGTATGATCGTGAGCGTATGTGGTAAAGGACGAAATTGTGGTTGAGAGAGAGATTATATAGCCTCTTCTTTAACCACTGCCTGACGTCCGCGATAGTAGCCACATTCGCCGCATACAGTGTGATATATATGCCAAGCTCCGCAGTTGGGGCAAATTGCGATTGTGGGAGCTACAGCCTTGTCGTGTGTTCTGCGTTTAGCGGTACGGGTCTTTGATTGTTTGCGTTTAGGATGTGCCATTGTTCTTTATTGTTTATTATTTATATTTTATTTTGATAAGCGGGGGCGCTTATGGCAGCCCCCGCTGTCGTTTCTTGATAATCTATTAATGTGTCAGTCCTCGAAGTTGTTTATGCCTTTGAGAGCGTTCCAGCGCGGATCCACGGGGCTTTCGTCGGATTCGGTCATGGAGTCCATCTGCTCTATCAGCTCCTCTTCGAGCTCTGCGTCCTCGCCTTGCGGGCGCGAGCGGTGCTTGCGCAGCAGTGCGCTCATCTGGCGGTTGCACTTGCCCAGAGGATGGACGTGCTTTATGGGTATTGCGAGCACCACTGTGTCGTAGATCATATAAGCCACGTTGAGCGAGCTGTCGCTTGTGGGTATAATCAGCAGGCCGTCGGTATCGTCATTGTAGTCGCTGCCGTACTCCACCACGACATTATAGGATGTCTCGATAGGGAAGTGCAAGTCGTCGAGGCAGCGGTCGCAGATAAGCACCACTTCGCCTTTTATGTCAAAATTCAGGTCGTAGCGGTCGTTTTTGTACACCACAACAAGGGTCACAGTGAGGTCGGCATCATGAATATCGGTGTTTTCCATATTCTCGAAGAACTTCTTTCCTAAATGATATTCATACTGATGAGTGCCTTCGGGCAGACCCTTCAGCTGCAATTTGTATTCTGTGAATTTTCCCATTTTGTGGATGTCTTTTCAAGTTTGGTTAAAAACTTTGCAAAGATAGTGTATTTATCCGTTATTTGCCAAAGTTTTGACGTTTTTTTTGTTTTGGCGAGTGTTTTTTGGTGTTATTGCTTGCCGCTTACAGCCACTTCGCGGTTGATTTTCGACACCAGACCTTGCAGCACGCGTCCCGGTCCGATTTCGATAAATGTGTCGGCTCCGTCCATTATCATGTTGCGTACGGTCTGTGTCCATCTTACAGGTCCGGTGAGCTGTGCCACGAGATTGGCCTTGATTTCAGCGGGGTCAGTGTGGGGCTTTGCGTCCACATTCTGGTAGACTGGGCATATGGGGGTATGGAACTCTGTTGCCTCGATAGCCTCGGCGAGTTCGGCGCGTGCCGGCTCCATACAGGGCGAGTGGAAAGCGCCGCCCACATTGAGGCGCAGAGCGCGCTTTGCTCCGGCAGCCTTGGCAGCAGCGCAGGCTTGGTCCACAGCCTCTACTTCGCCGGAAATAACGATTTGACCCGGGCAGTTGTAGTTGGCGCACACCACCACACCGTCGATGCTTTCGCATATCTCCTCTACCT
Organism: uncultured Bacteroides sp.; assembly: GCA_964546885.1. Lineage (GTDB taxonomy): Bacteria > Bacteroidota > Bacteroidia > Bacteroidales > Muribaculaceae > CAG-873. Next base: position 20,619 of record CAZJKZ010000034.1, on the reverse strand, counting down.
TATCGTCGGCGAGGGCGAGAACAGCCGCCATAGTAGATGGCTTCAGCTCGCATGCCTTCTGCATGGCCTGGGCGCGGGCAGCCACAAGGCGCAGTCCGTCGTCGAAACTAAGGGCTCCCGCTGTAACGAGGGCTGAAAATTCTCCGAGAGAGTGTCCGGCGGTCATATCGGGCTTGAACTCTTCGCCAAGCGATTTGGCAAGTATCACCGAATGTAGAAATATTGCGGGTTGTGTCACCTTTGTCTGTTTCAGCTCCTCATCTGTGCCGGCAAACATAAGGTCGGTGATGCGGAAACCAAGAATCTCGTTGGCATGCTCGAAAAGAGCGCGAGCCTCTTCATTGTTGTCGTAAAGGTCTTTGCCCATCCCTACGAATTGGGCGCCCTGACCGGGGAAAACATAAGCGTTCATATATCTTTTTTTACCTATTTGTTTTCATCATTGAATAATGATGCAGGAGGCATGCCTCCCGAAATGGGCTACAAAGTTACGAATTTAAAGTTTTAAGGCATTATCGGATAGCAATTTTCAAGTGTATTTTAACTATTTTTACATTTATATGTGTCTTTTACGATTGTTTTTGTGGCTAAATGAGCGAAATTTCTTAATTTTGCATTTTAATAAAAAAGAAAGTTAAATTAATAAAACTCTTAAAGATGAAACGCAAATTCGTAACGGTAATGGCCGCAATATCCATTACGGCATCTATGGTGGCATCGTGTGTGTCCACCAAAGGGGCCTTTTCTTCAAGCCCGTCTGTGGCCACCAGTTCTCCTCAGACCAGTACAGCCGGCAATGTGCTTGGCAGCCTATTAGGCGGACTTATAGGTAATGCGGTGCCTGTGACAGAAAAGTCGATTGTGGGTACATGGACTTATCAGTCGCCGGAGGTGCGTTTCGAGAGTGAAGATTTTCTATCAAAGGCAGGAGGCGAGGTAGCAGCCGCTACCATCGAAAATAAGCTTTCAGAGATTTACTCAAAGGTGGGCATCACTCCCGGAAACGGCGGTTTTACCTTCAACGAGGACAAGACATGCACCGTGTCGCTCGGCGAGCGCAGTATCAACGGCACTTATACCGTCAATCCCGAAACACATGAGTTGAAGATTAAGGCAGGTCTGATAAAGCTAAATGCAAAAGTGTATTTCGGTGCCGGCAATCTTGCGATAATTTTCGAGGCCGACAAGCTGCTCGCCTTTGCACAGGGGCTGAGTGCCGTAGCAGGCAAAGTGGGCAAAAACAATGGTACAATCGGACTTCTGTCGGGTGCCCTTACTAAATATAAAGGTCTTATGTTGGGCATGAACCTTACAAAAGATAAGTAAAAAAGTGGTGCCACCCGTTTATTCACCCGATGCCGCGCGCTACGACAATGGCATGCGCTATCGGAGGAGCGGACGCTCAGGAGTGCTGCTGCCTGAAATATCCTTAGGACTATGGCACAACTTCGGAGGTGTCAATCCTCTGGAAAATTCAATGGCAATGGCGCACTACGCTTTCGACCACGGTGTGACCCATTTTGATCTTGCCAACAACTACGGGCCTCCCTACGGATCAGCCGAGGAGACTTTCGGCGAGATCATGCGCAAATCATTAGCCCCTTACCGCGACGAGCTGTTCATATCGTCGAAAGCCGGATATGACATGTGGCCCGGACCCTATGGCAACTGGGGCTCGCGCAAGTATCTTATGGCAAGCCTCGACCAGAGCCTAAAGCGTATGCATCTCAGCTATGTGGATCTCTTCTATAGCCACCGCTACGACCCTGAGACACCTCTTGAAGAAACTCTTCAGGCCCTTGTGGATATCGTGCGCCAAGGCAAGGCCTTATATGTGGGTATATCAAGATGGCCCAAAGCAGCAGCAGCCGTCGCTTACGATTATCTTGCAAAGCGCGATGTGCCGTGCCTGATATATCAGGGCAGATACAATATCCTTGATCGTGAGCCTCAACAAAGCGGTATACTCGATCAGGTAGCTGAGGCGGGAGTAGGATTTATCGGTTTTTCCCCGTTGGCTCAAGGCTTGCTCACCGATCGTTATCTCAAAGGCATACCTGCCGACTCACGCATGACTGTCGGTAAGAGTCTGCGTCCTGAAATGCTTACTGATGCGTTGCTCGTCAAGATTGGCAAGCTCAATGATTTGGCTGCTTCAATCGATATGACACTCGCAGATATGAGTCTGGCATGGATTCTCGCCGACAGGCGTGTGACCAGCGTGATAATCGGAGCAAGTTCGGTGGCCCAACTCGCCAACAACCTACATACCCTCTCATATGCTCCCCTCCCGTCCGACATCATTGACAAAATAGAGTCAATACTACATACTTAATACTCCATACTTAATACTTACACTACTCCCGTGTCAATAGATAATCTTATACAAGAAGCTGTAAGTAAAGCGCTCAAAGGGCTTTACGGCCTCGATGTAGAGGCAAATACTATAGTGCCGCAAGCTACGAGAAAAGAGTTTGAGGGCAATCTCACAATTGTGGTTTTCCCTTGGACCAAAATTTTGCGCAAGGCTCCCGCAGCCATCGCCAATGAGATAGGTCAGTGGCTTGTGGAAAACGAACCTGCCGTGAAAGGCTTTAATGTGGTGAACGGATTCCTTAATATAGTGATTAATCCCACCTACTGGGACACTGTGCTGCGCCATATAATAGACACACCGAATTACGGATTCAAACCCGTGACCGAAGAAAGTCCGCTGGTGATGGTGGAATATTCCTCCCCAAATACCAACAAACCACTCCACCTCGGCCACGTGCGCAACAATCTTCTCGGCTACAGTCTTGCTCTAATCCTCGCTGCCAACGGCAACAAGGTGGTGAAGACTAATATTGTGAACGACCGAGGCATACATATCTGCAAGTCGATGCTCGCTTGGCAAAAATGGGGCAACGGCGAGACTCCCGAATCGTCGGGCAAGAAAGGCGATCACCTTATCGGCGATTACTATGTCCTTTTCGACAAGCATTATAAAGCTCAAGTAAAGGAGCTGATAGAAAAGGGCATGAGCGAGGAGGAGGCAAAAAATTCCGCTCCTCTCATGCAAGAAGCCCGCGAAATGCTGCGTAAGTGGGAGGCTAAGGACCCCGAAGTGCGCGAGCTTTGGCAGATGATGAACGGCTGGGTATACGCAGGATTCGACGAGACATATCGCCGCCTTGGTGTGGACTTCGACAAGATATATTACGAATCGGAGACCTACCTTGAGGGTAAAGAGAAGGTGCTCGAGGGTCTGGAGAAAGGCATAATGTACCGCAAGGACGACGGATCAGTATGGGCTGACCTTACTGCTGACGGTCTTGACCATAAGCTTTTGCTCAGAAGCGACGGCACATCGGTGTATATGACACAGGATATCGGCACTGCAAAGCTTCGTTTCCGCGATTTCCCCATCGACAAGATGATTTATGTGGTAGGCAACGAGCAGAACTATCATTTCCAGGTGCTTTCGCTCCTTCTCGACAAATTAGGCTTCAAGTGGGGCAAGGATCTCGTGCATTTCTCTTACGGTATGGTAGAGCTGCCTGAGGGCAAGATGAAGAGCCGCGAAGGCACTGTGGTTGATGCCGATGACCTTATGGAAGAAATGGTGTCGACTGCACGCGCCGTATCGGCCGAACTCGGCAAACTCGACGGTGTGTCGGCAGAAGAGGCTGAGAAAATCACCGAAATGGTGGGTATGGGCGCATTAAAATACTTCTTGCTGAAGGTTGACCCGGTGAAGAATATGACATTCAATCCTAAAGAGTCCATTGACTTCAACGGCAACACAGGCCCGTTCATACAATACACCTACGCAAGAATCCGCTCGGTGCTTCGCCGCGCTCAGGAAGGAGGAATTGAGATAGGCGACTATTCTGCCGTAGAGCCTAACGAAAAAGAAGTGGCATTGATACAGAAGCTTGCCGATTTCCCATCGGTAGTGGAGGATGCCGGCCGGACATATTCGCCTTCAAAAATCGCCAACTATGCGTATGACTTGGTCAAGACCTTCAACCAGTTCTACCACGACTACACTATCCTTGGCGAGGAGAATGCTGAAGTTCGCTCTCTGCGTCTTGCATTGTGCCAGGCCACTGCCACAGTGATAGCGTCGGCCACTTCGCTTTTAGGCATCTCTGTGCCGGAGCGTATGTGATCATTCTGCAAAAATGTGAGAATGATAACATATTACCTCTGTCATTTGTTATATATAGTGAAAATCCTCTGAACGGATTGCTTTGCTGTTAAACCAAACGCAGGGAATAATGTCAAAATTAATGTAAAAAACAAATAACAATGAACAACAACGTCTATCCTCCACAATTCTCGTACGACCATTATTCGTCGTCGGTCGACACTATGGTGATGTCGGCAATGAAGCGTGTCTATCTCAAGATGACTCTTGGACTCATCGTCACAGGCATCATAGCATGGTTCTGCGCCGGAAGCCAGGCCTACTGGCAGTTTATGATGCATAATAGTTGGGCTATGTGGGCTCTCCTGATAGGTGAGTTCGGCCTTGTAATTGCTATTTCTGCAGGTATACAGAAGATGTCCTCGGCTACTGCATCGCTGCTATTCTATGTATTCGCGGTGGTCAACGGCCTTATGCTTTCATCTATATTCTTGGCATATACCGGAGAATCAATAGCTTTGACGTTCTTCATAACGGCAGGTACTTTTGCGGCTATGAGTGTCTACGGCTATTGCACCAACCGCGACCTTACCAAGATGGGCTCAATCCTGTTTATGGCACTTATTGGCTTGATTATAGCCACAGTGGTGAATATTTTCCTAAAGAGTGCCGCCATGACATGGATCATCTCTTTTGTAGGTGTACTTATTTTCGTGGGCCTTACCGCTTGGGATACACAGTCGATCAAGAAGATGGCTGCCGTTATGCCGGCTGACCAGGTGGGACGTCTCGCCACACTCGGCGCTCTCACTCTATATCTCGACTTCATCAACCTTTTCCTCTATCTGCTCCGCTTCTTCGGCAACAGCAGAGACTGATAAGATTGCTTCGCATACAAAATCCCCCCGTGATCCATCATCAATCACGGGGGGATTTTTATCACAATATTTTTATTTTCTTTCCGTTGATTATATAAAGGCCGGTTTTGAGAGTGGAGATGGCTTGAGACTCATTCTCATATTCGCCGATGAGTATTCCCTGGAGATTGTACACCCTTACCGGACTACTATTTGACATAACAGTGATGTCTGACACTGAAGCGTATGAGCTTACCGGAAGATGCTCATTGAACCAGTCGATATTCTTGCGTAGCGCATTCTTGATTCTGTCCGCTCTGACCTGTACTGTTTGTGTAGAATCATCCTCCCATCGTTCGCAGTCATTACGCCATGCGGATTCAAGAGGAAGCACTTTCTCGTCAATATAATTATAGATTTCGGATAGCTTATCAGGATATACCTCCTCCCACACAGCCTTTACTGCCTCGCAAAAATTAGGATATTGGATAATCTCGCCTATCCAATGAGGAGTAATCGTGTAGTGAACTTTCATCCTGAAAGTATAGTCGGTTTTGTCGCGGTTGTAGCATGTGAGATCCCATATCGGACCTGCAACCCATTTGGCATTTTCCCCCTTATCCTTGTGCAGATAAAAGCTGCCATGAAAACCATCGGGATTATCCATTACTTCTTGCAGAATGAAAAAGCGTGCCATACTCTCCACGTCGAAATAGTTTTCCCATTCCGTAGACGTTTTGTCATTAGAATATACAGCAGCGCTGATTGTCTTGAACTCATTTTTCAGCCATTCCAACTGATCCGGTGACAAATCTTCAGGAGAGTGGTAGCGAAGCCTTAGATTCCAGCGGTTGCCCTCTGGCACTAAAATTTGACAATCGTCAGTATAATTGTCAACCTCTACGAGCCATCCGTATGGAATCAAGCCCGGATCGGTTTCCAGGTCGTTCTGCTCATAGATATTCACACGATTTTCATCGATGCGCACTGTCTCTGTCAGGAAATATAGACCTATGTAGTCGCCGTTAAGCACCACTTCAACAGGGCGAAAACTTGGGCTCCAAGCCATATCCATGATGTTTCCTAATTGAAGTCCCGCCACGGTTGTTTCGGTAGGCTTAAGGAGTGCGAAATGCTTGTTCTTGGACAGTCCTAATACGGATGTTTTCTTAGCGAACTTAATTTTGTAGGGTTTCTTATTGCCTTTCCAAGAAGAGTGGCCACGTCCGCGTATTTGCATCGATATAGGCTCCGTTTCAGAGCCCAATGCCTCGAAATCGGCGTTTCCAAGGGTATCAAGCCAGTATTTGGCGTCAAGATACTCGGTCTTAGATGTTATGGGAGTGCGATTTTCAGTCTCAATATACATCACAGGAAGTGTGCCTGAGATTGTAGTGGGGGATTGAGCCGCTTGTACTCGGCCGCCGGCAAAAATAGCACACGATGTCCACATCACAAACATCCCAATAATGTTTAATATCCTCATATTTGTCAAATTATTAGTTTTTGCAAAATTACTAAATATTTCCTATATATTTGAGAGACCCGTCAAAAAATACATTATCGGTATTATTTTAGACGTATAGATTCGTAGTATAGCGGGTAAGGAGCCGGATAGCACGGTTAATAATGTCTAAAATAATATTTTCTATTTTACATATATTATAGTAACGTGTCTTAAAAACAAGGTGTTTTAGCTAATTGAGGTTAAAGTGGAGATTTTAGTACAATAATAGGTTGCTATTTTGCGTATTATTTGTAATTTTGCAATAGTTAAAAGAATCAATTAACATTTTTAACATATATCACTATGAAAAAATTCTGGAATATCGCACTTTTTGCAGGAATATCGGTAATGGCTATGATAGGCATATCTATGGCTTCAAGCCGTTCTGCTGCTGTGGCTCCTACCGACCAGGCAGCATTTGTCAACGCTGCCGAAAGCACCATCAACGGTGTAGTATCGGTGAAGAGCTTTGCCACACCGCGAGCCGCAGCCAACCAGTACTACGGTGGCGGAGATTTTTTCAATGATCCTTTCTTCGAATATTTCTTCGGCCAGCCCGGCAACCGCAACCGTCAGCAGCCGCGCCAACAGCAGCAAGAGCAGGAGCGTCAAATAGGTCTCGGCTCTGGCGTAATAATAAGCAACGACGGATATATTGTGACCAATAACCATGTGATAGCCGATGCAGAGCGTCTGGAAATCACACTTAACGATAACCGCAACTACGAAGCCGAAGTGATAGGCGCAGACCCCACTACCGACCTCGCTCTGCTTAAGATTGACGCCGACAATCTGCATGTGATCCCTATGGGCGACTCCGAGGACCTGCATGTAGGCGAATGGGTACTTGCCGTGGGCAATCCATTCGGATTCACCTCTACAGTGACCTCAGGCATCGTGAGTGCAAAGGGTCGTAATATCTCATCTATGTCGGGAGCCGCCAACCGCGGACGCACAAATATAGAGTCATATATTCAGACCGATGCTGCTCTTAATGCCGGCAACTCGGGTGGTGCGCTCGTCAACCTCGACGGTGAACTCGTGGGCATCAACACAGCCATTTATTCTCAGACCGGCAATTATGCCGGATGCTCTTTCGCCATCCCCACCTCTATTGTAAATAAGGTGATCGGCGACCTCAAACAGTACGGAGCTGTGCAGCGCGCAGTGCTCGGAGTAGGTATCCTCGAACTTACCCCTGAAGTAATCAAAGAGGAAAATGTAAAAGGCGTTAACGCAGGTATACTCGTGAAATCCGTGGAGCCTAAATCGGCAGCTGAGGAAGCAGCCATTGAAGTGGGCGACGTGATAGTGAGCATCAACGGACACTCCACTTCCACCTTTGCTCTCATGCAGGAGGCTTTGGCAAAATGCAGCCCCGGCGATAAAATCACTGTGGATATTTACCGTGACGGCAAACAGATGCAGAAGAAGGTGACATTGCGTAACGGACGTGGCAATACCACTATCACCAAAGCCGGCAATGTGTCGGATCTGGGATGCAATTTTGCCCCGATATCCAAGGACCGCAAACAAAAGCTCGGTATCTCCCGCGGCGTAGAGGTGAAGGATGTTGAAGCAGGACCTATGCGTGACGCCGGTGTGAAGTCAGGATTCATAATCCTTGAAATCAACGACACTCCCATCAACAGCGCTGACGATGTGGAGAAGCTTTACAAGGCAATGATGGATAATGACAAAGCCGATAAAGTATTTGTGATTAAAGGCATGACATCAGCCGGAAAGATAAAATACGTATTAGTTGAGTTTGAAGATTGATTAAGTTTTTGATTCATAGATAGTAGTAGGGCATCGATCCGCAAGGATGGATGCCCTTTTTTAATTATATACACTTTTCTTATTGAGAGTTATGTCAAGTCATCAATAACGTAACTACCCTGATACGTTTGATTTAATCTATTTTCAATATCCTTGATTGTAAGTGTACCAGATTTAAGCTGCTCTCTATTTATCATTAAATATATTGTATTCGTAGTGTCAGATGCTTGATAAAATGTTTTAGGACCGAATAAATTTACCATCATGCGCTGATAGAATCTAAATCTCCTACTGCCGACACTTGTATCTTTTTTTCTCCCTTTAATGTCTTTTTCAAGATCTGGAGCAGCAACAAATCCAAATGAAACGAGAGGGTTATTATAATAATATATTAGCATTATCTCGATACATGAACGAATAATGATACGGGGCTCATAGTCATTGGTAAGCAAAGAGTAACGATTAGGACTCTTCTCTACTCCCTTCCAGTAAAATTTTATTCCGTAGAATTCATTTTCAAATCCTTCAACTTCTACAATATACCGTTTATTACTTTTGCTCGATTTGAAAGTCCACAGGTCAATAATGGGAAGTGAAACATTGGATTTACTTCGCATTATGAATTTAGGGTTATAGAATCCTTGCGATGAGGTCACGGAAGCAGGTACTGGTAGGATGATATACGAAGCTTTTGTCTATCGTCTTCTGTGAGAGGCCTGATCTTTATTGTGTTAGTGGACGCATTTGAAATCTTGGTACATCCGTTTTTAGATACGGCCCTCTTAAACAAATATTTGTTCTTAAATGCTTTCATTTTCAGTCCTTTTTAGTTCTTTTACGCAAAGTTAAATCATTTCTATGACATTACCAAACGCTTTCAATTAAAAATTTATACTCAGGTACGGCCGCACAACCATCTGTTTTTTGTTTATGCTGTTTTATCGGACGACAGCAATATTTTATTTTCGTGAATCTCATCCCAAATCACTGTTGCAAGATATTTACCGCTTCTGCATTGGAGTTCTGCCACACCTTCTTCAATCAAATTGGCAGTTGTAGAACTATAGTACATGTCGGTGGCTTCTTCCAAAGATGTATGATAGAGTTCAGAGATATCGGATATTATGTTAGCGATTTTTGTTGCTCTTAATGTCATTCCGGTTTCATCAGTCATAGTTGTAAACTCTCCTTTCTCCCTCATATAATCTGTGAGGTCTTGGATAAGGTAGCGAGAGCCAAATGTGTGGAGTACATCATACGATGGTACGATATATTCGTACAATATCCCTGATTGTTTAAGTCTTGCATACACATCTTGTTGGCTCAACTTCAGATGTTGTGCCAATTTACTGATACAGTATGTCACAAAATCAAGTATCTCTCGATTCATAGAGTTATATTTTAAATAATATATAAATCTCAGCTGAGCATGGCTACCACGCGCTTGAGAGAATTGATAAATGTGTCGGCCTCTTCAATGGTGTTGTACACGGCGAACGATGCGCGGACGCATCCCTCTATACCCAAATCCTGCATAAGAGGCTGGGCGCAATGGTGGCCGGTGCGCACTGCCACACCGAGTTTGTCGAGGAGCATACCTATGTCGTAATGATGGATATGACCTACATTAAATGATATCACAGCGCTTTTACCGGGAACAGTACCGTAGATATGTATGTCGGGTATCTCCTTTAGCAATCGATCAGTGGTATACTCCAGCAAGCGATGCTCCCAATCGGCGATATTCTCCATTCCTATATTTTGTATATAGTCTATTGCCTTACTGAAAGCCGCAATATCCACATAGTCCGGTGTACCTGCCTCAAATTTAAAGGGCAATTCGGCAAAGGTAGTACCTGAAAAGCTCACATGCGCTATCATCTCGCCGCCGCCCTGATATGGAGGCATTTTCTCCAATATGCTTCGGCGTCCGTAAAGTACGCCCACACCTGTGGGCCCGTACATCTTATGCGCTGAAAAAGCATAGAAATCAGCGTCGAGATCGCGCACATCAATCGTAAGGTGAGGCGACGCCTGAGCCCCATCAATCAGAACCGGCACACCATGAGCGTGGGCCTCAGCGATCATCTCCTTAACAGGATTCACCGTACCTAATACATTGGATACATGGCAAACTGAAACAAAACGCGTGCGATCGGAAAAGAGACTGCGGTATACATCCAGATCAAGTGCACCTCTATCGTCGATCGGCACCACTTTTATAGTGAGATTTTTACGTGAAGCCTGTAGCTGCCAAGGCACTATGTTGGAGTGGTGCTCCATCACTGTCAGAATGATCTCGTCGCCGTCCTCAAAAAACTGCCCATAGCTTGCCGCCACAAGATTGATAGCTTCAGTGGTGCCTCGGGTGAAGATGATCTCATCGGTAGACTCAGCATTTATGTAGGCGCGTATTTTTTCACGAGTGGCTTCCTGAGCGGCTGTAGCTTCCTGCGAGAGAGTATGTACGCCTCGGTGCACATTCGCCTTTTTTTCGAAATACATGTTGTTTATCTCGTCAACCACTGTCTTAGGCGTCTGGGAGGTAGCCGTGTTGTCGAGATACACGAGATCCTTCTTTCCTATCTTGCGGGATAGGGCAGGGAAGTCGTGGCGTATTGATTCTATGCTGTGGTCCATCGTCAGAATTATTAGTTAGTTAAACTTTCACTTGTGAAAGTTGGATTTACATCGGACAATCGGCGCAGAGGGCTCTATTGCCGCATAAACGACTTTCGATTAATTGTTGCAGGCGTGTCTTAAGAGCGGGGAGCGACACTGTGTCGATCACGTCCTGCATAAATGCCTGCATAAGCATAAGGCGCGCTTCGTCAAGAGGAATTCCTCTCGAACGCATGTAGAACAGAGCATTGCTGTCGAGCTGACCCACTGTGGCGCCATGACTGCACTTTACATCGTCGCAATAGATTTCGAGCTGCGGACGTGTGTACATTTTTGCCTCAGCAGATGCGAGGATATTGCGGTTGGTCTGGTAAGCATTAGTGAATTTTGCTTTTTCGTCCACCACAATTGTGCCGTAGAACGCCCCCACTGACTTGTCGTCAAGCACATATTTAAACATCTGCTCGCTGCTGCATCCTTTTGACAAGTGATGCACGTGGGTAGTATTATCCACCACTTGTGTATCCGTGCATATCGCCATCCCTGCGAGATGCGTGTCAGCATTGTCGCCGATTACTTTGACTATAAAATTATTTCGTGTTGCGCCGCCGAGCAAGGTGGATCCGTTTACTGTAAGGTGGCTGCCCTCTTGCTGCTCCGCAAAAAGCTGTGACAATCTGTGTGTACGTGCCGACGACTCCTCAAGATCATAATATTCAATGTTTGCGTTGCGTCCGGCATAAATCTCTACAATCTGATTGGAGAGATAATCGACATCCTGATTCTGCGAATGGTCGCATACAAGAATCGAAGCTTTGGCATCATCATCCGCCACCACAAGTATATGGCGTACAGCCATGATGGGGGCTACAGCGTTGAACACGTTCACTATCTGGAGAGGGCGCTCAAGGCGCACACCTTTGGCAACGTGTATCAGCACACCGTCCTGTAGCAACAGAGTGTTTAGAGCCGCCGCTACATTATCGGCCGGTACGAGATGTCCGAGATATTTCTCCACAAAATCAGGCATTTCCTTAGCAGCGGCAGCAAGCGACATCATGGTCACGCCTTCAGGAATATTACGCAAAAGGGTAGAAGTGTTTCTGAAAGAATCATTTACCACTAATGCCATCAGTGTGGATATGTTAGGCACTCCGCAGTGGAATGTAGCGGTGGTGTCGAGAGGAAAATTCACACGGTTGATATTCACGCCATAATCAGGTGCGAACATATCATTAATAGACAGAGCTTCGTAAGACTCCTGTCCTTTTTCTGGAAGCACAGCTCCTTGGAGACTCTCGTAAGCCTCCGCACGTCTTTTGTTGAATAGCTCGGGAGCGTGCGAGTCTATATCCGTCTTATAGTCGCGGTACAGACTCAGATATTGGTCAAGGGCATTCATGGCTTACTTATCTACTTGTTCTTTAATCCAGTCATAGCCGCGCTCCTCAAGTTCAAGGGCAAGTTCGGGACCTCCCGAATACACTATCCTGCCTTTGTAAAGGATATGCACAAAATCGGGCTTGATATAGTCGAGCAGTCGCTGGTAGTGTGTGATCACAATGGTGGCGTTGTTGGCGGTTTTCAGTTTGTTGACGCCGCTTGCCACTATGCGCAGAGCGTCGATATCAAGACCGGAGTCTGTCTCGTCCAATATAGACAGACGAGGCTCCAGCACAGCCATCTGAAATATCTCATTGCGCTTTTTCTCGCCTCCCGAGAATCCTTCATTTACCGACCGTGATGCTAATTTGTTGTCAAGCTCCACAATGGCTCGTTTCTGGCGCATAAGCTTCAGAAAATCGCTTGCCGACATTGGGGGTTCGTTAAGATATTTGCGCTTGGCGTTGACAGCGGCACGCATGAAATTTACCATCGATACGCCCGGTATCTCCACCGGATACTGAAATGAAAGGAAAAGGCCTTCGTGGGAGCGATCCTCCGGAGTAAGGTCAAGAAGATTGACATTTCCCAGATAAGCAGTGCCGGATGTGACGGTGAATTTAGGGTCACCTGCCAGCGTGGCTGCCAAAGTGCTCTTTCCCGATCCGTTTGGTCCCATTATAGCATGCACCTCTCCGGGGTGTACAGTGAGGTTGATGCCTTTCAGTATCTCTTTATTTTCTATGCCTGCATGCAGGTCGGTCACTTTCAGTAAGTCTTCCATTTTTTTATGATTTAAAAATTTGATTTATCCTACGGAGTTCTCCAGTGTGATTGAGAGCAGACGCTGCGCCTCTACGGCAAACTCCATAGGCAGCTTGTTCATTACCTCCTTGGCGTAGCCGTTCACAATGAGTCCAACGGCTTCCTCGGTGGGTATGCCTCTCTGATTGCAGTAGAAAATCTGGTCTTCGGAGATTTTTGATGTTGTGGCTTCATGCTCCACTACTGCTGAATCGTTGAGTACATCTATGTAGGGGAATGTGTGCGCGCCGCATGTTTCGCTCAGCAGCAACGAGTCGCATTGGGTATAGTTGCGAGCATTTTGTGCATTAGGCGCCACCTTCACCAATCCGCGGTAAGAATTCTGGCTCTTTCCTGCCGATATGCCTTTCGACACTATAGTTGAGCGAGTGTTTTTGCCAATGTGTATCATTTTTGTGCCTGTATCTGCCTGCTGATAGTTATTAGTGACAGCCACTGAGTAGAATTCACCCACAGAGTTATCTCCCTTAAGCACACATCCCGGATATTTCCAGGTTATAGCTGAGCCCGTCTCTACCTGAGTCCATGATATCTTAGAGGAGTCGCCGCGGCAAAGCCCTCGTTTGGTCACGAAATTATACACGCCGCCTTTGCCTTCTTTATCGCCGGCGTACCAGTTTTGCACGGTTGAGTACTTCACCTCCGCACGGTCCTCCACTATGATCTCAACTATTGCTGCGTGGAGCTGGTTTTCATCGCGCATAGGGGCTGTACAGCCTTCGAGGTATGATACGTACGAGTCATCGTCAGCCACTATCAGCGTGCGTTCAAACTGTCCCGTACCGGAAGCATTGATTCGGAAATATGTCGAGAGCTCCATAGGGCATCTCACGCCTTTGGGTATGTACACAAACGATCCATCGGAAAAAACCGCCGAATTGAGGGCTGCAAAGAAATTATCGGTGTAGGGCACCACCTTACCGAGATATTTCTTCACGAGATCGGGATAATCCTTCACTGCTTCGGAGAATGAGCAAAAGATTATGCCGAGTTCGGCAAGCTTCTCGCGGTGGGTGGTTTTTACTGACACGGAGTCCATCACGGCGTCTACCGCCACTCCTGAGAGCTTTTTCTGCTCTTCAAGCGAGATACCGAGCTTGTTGAATGTGTCGATGAGTTCGGGATCCACATCGTCGAGACTTTTCGGTCCGTCCTTCTTTGTCACGGGAGCCGCATAATAGCTTATTGCCTGATAGTCTATTTCGGGTATATCAAGATGAGCCCAATGAGGCATCTTCATCGTGAGCCACTTACGATAAGCCTTTAGACGAAAATCGAGCAACCATTCAGGTTCGCCTTTTTTATGCGAGATAAGGCGTATTATATCTTCTGATAGCCCTTTGGGTATAATATCGGTATCTATATCGGTGACAAATCCGTATTTGTATTCGCCCGAGGTCGCGTCATTAATTATATTATCTTTATCGTTGTTGTTATCCATAATAAGAGTATATTTCTTAATAGTGTATAACGGTATGTAGTGTAAGTATGTTTAAATCTCTGCCTTAAAAAAATTTGAAAAAATACAGGTCTAAAAAAAATGCGACGCTATCTGCCACACGGCTATGCCGGCTGATACCGACACATTAAGCGAGTGCTTTGTGCCGTATTGGGGTATCTCTAAGTACACATCGCAGGCATCTACCACAGCAGGGTCAACGCCATCCACTTCGTTGCCCACTACAAGCGCATATCTCTGCGAGCGCGATGGTATGAAATCCTGAAGCATTACGCTGCCTTTCACCTGCTCGAGGCAGCACACTATGCAGCCTTGGGCATGCAGGGCATCAATTGCCTCAAGGGTATTGGCGTAGTATGCCCAGTCCATCGAGTCCTCCGCTCCAAGAGCTGTCTTGTGTATCTCAGGCGAGGGGGGCGTAGCGCTTATGCCGCACAGCATAATGCGCTCCAGTCCGAAGCAGTCGCTGGTGCGGAACAATGACCCTATGTTGTTGAGTGATCTTACGTTGTCAACCACTAAAGTCAAAGGTAGTTTTTTTGAATTTTTGTACTCTTCCACACTTAGGCGGTGGAGATCCCAGATAGTCTTTTTTTCCATACGACAAAGTTACACAAAAGTTTTGAAGTCGGGAATTTATGACACATTTTATGTGAAAAATTTACTAAAAAAACATTATTTTAAATAAATTCAGTAAAAAATTTGTAATTCTTAGAATAATGACGTATTTTTGGACAAAATTATGAAAATACCTTGAAAACATCTGATTAATAATATTGAACAATAAACCAAAATACAACACCAAATGAGTTATCTTAAATTTGATAAGAATCTACTCATCAACCTTGAGCAATCGCTCCCTAAGGAGATGCTGCGCACCAACCAGGCAGGAGCCTACCATGCCACCACTTTGCCGGGATGCAACACCCGCAAACAGCATGGCCTGCTTGTGATACCCATTCCCGAAATGGGTAATAAGCCGCATGTGCTGCTCTCGTCGCTTGATGAAACCGTGATACAGCACGGTGCTCCCTTCAATCTTGGTCTTCACCGCTACAAAGGCGGTGTGTACAATCCCAACGGACATAAGTACATTCGCGAGTTCGACTGCGAGAGTGTGCCTCGCACTACCTACCGTGTGGGAGGCGTGATTCTTACTAAGGAGAAAATTTTCATCTCCTACGAGAATCGTATACTTATCCGCTATACCCTCGTTGAGGCACATTCGCCCACAACACTACAGTTCAGACCGTTCCTCGCTTTCCGTGAAAGCAACTCGCTGTGTGTGGAGAACGGCAATATCAACCGAGCAGTTGAGCCGGTGGAAAACGGAATAGCCACTTGCCTCTACGACGGATTTCCCAATCTGTACATGCAGTTCTCGCGTAAACCCGAATGGGTGAACGACGGCCACTGGTACAAGGATATTGAATATGTAAAGGATCTCGAGCGCGGTGTGCCATACACCGAAGACCTCTGGGTGCCCGGATATTTCCAAATTCCTATCAAAAAAGGCGAGTCAATAATATTCTCTGCCGGCACTGAGCCCGTTTCTCCCCGCTCGCTGTCAAAAATGTATGAGAAAGAAATTGCTTCGCGCACTCCGCGCACCAGCTTCTACAACTGTTTGAAGAACGCTGCAAAGCAATTCTATCTCACCGACAAGGACGGCCACTTTATTATTTCCGGCTATCCTTGGGGCACTATAATCGCTCGCAATACCATGATGTCGCTCCCCGGTCTTACTCTGGCTATCAACCACCAGAAGGACTATGAGGAGATAATGGCTACATTCTATGACGCTTACAAGCGCTTCATGGCAGATGGCGACCTCTCTGACCGCATCCACGGCATTGACCTCCCGGATATACCTCTGTGGATGGTATGGGCCCTACAGCAGTACGCCAAGAATCAGGGTGACGAGGCTGCCCGCAAGCTCTATATGGAGCAGATAGCCGATGTGCTCGACTGGATAATAGATAACGGACATCCCAACCTGCGTGTAGACGAGGCTACCGGCCTTGTTACTACTCTCGGCACCACAAGCCCCGTGTCGTGGATGAACTCCATGCTCAACGGCCGCCCCGTGATACCTCGCACAGGATATCTCGTAGAATTCAACGCCTTGTGGTACAATGCTCTCTGCTTTGCTGCAGCGTTGGCTGAACCGGTTGCCGAACTGGCTGACCGCCGCAAACGCTGGAACGAAATAGCCGAAAAGATGAAACAGCCGTTCGTAGATACATTCCTTAACGAATTCGGTTATCTGTATGACTATGTGGCAGGCACATACAATGATTTACAGGTACGCCCCAATATGGTAGTGGCTATCGGACTTGACTACTCGCCCCTTGACCGCCGCCAGCGCAAGAGCGTGCTCGATGTGGCCACCCGTGAGCTGCTCACACCTAAAGGCCTCCGCACCCTGTCGCCGAAGAGCTACGGCTACCGTCCGTTCTATCTCGGCTCGCCCGAAGAGCGCGAACTTGCCTTGCACCAGGGTCCCGCACGCCCCTGGCTCATGGGCTTCTATGCCGACGCCTATCTTCGCGTGTTCGGCATGAGCGGAGTAAGCTATATCGACCGTATGCTCATCGGATTTGAAGACGATCTGAGCCAGGGCTGTATAGGATCACTCTCGCAGCTCTATGACGCCAACCCGCCATTCAACGGTAGAGGTGCTATATCGCATGCCACCAACGTAGCCGAAGTGCTGCGTACTCAGGCGACCATCAAACGCCTCACTAAAGACGCCCCCAATGACACAGCCTTAAAATTCTAACATTTACAAATGAAAGCATTAATGTTCGGGTGGGAATTTCCACCTCATATCTTAGGCGGACTCGGCACCGCAAGCTACGGACTCACACGAGGCATGTGGCAATGCGGAGACATGGATATTACATTCGTCATACCTAAACCCTGGGGCGACGAAGACCGAGATTTCGCTCATATAATAGGCGCTTCGCAGGTGCCCGTATGTTGGCGCGACGTAAGCCGCGATTATGTGGAGTCGCGTATCGGCAAAGTGATGTCGCCTGACTTGTACTTCAGACTTCGCGACCATATCTATGCTGACTTCAACTACATGCGCACCAACGATTTGGGCTGTATCGAATTCTCAGGTAAATATCCCGACAACCTGTTGGAGGAGATCAACAACTACTCCATCATGGCCGGTGTAGTGGCTCGCACTATTGACTTCGACATCATACACTCGCACGACTGGCTCACATATCCCGCAGGTATACATGCAAAACAGGTGACAGGAAAGCCTCTGGTAATACACGTGCACGCCACCGACTACGACCGCTCGCGCGGCAATGTCAATCCCACAGTGTTCAATATCGAGCGTGACGGTATGATCCACGCTGACCATATAATCACTGTGAGCAACCTCACACGCCAGACCGTAATCGAGAAATACGGCATCGACCCTGCTAAGGTCACTACCGTGCATAATGCTGTGGTGCCTCTTTCGGAAGAGCTTCTGAATGTGAAGGTGCGCAAGCCAAAAGAGAAGGTGGTGACATTCCTCGGACGTATCACCATGCAGAAGGGTCCGGAATACTTCGTTGAAGCTGCCGCAAAGGTGCTGCGCAACAACCACAATGTGCGCTTCGTTATGGCAGGTAGCGGTGATATGATGGACAAAATGATTGCTCTTGCAGCAGAGCGCGGTATTGCCGATCGCTTCCATTTCCCCGGCTTCCAGAAAGGCAAGCAAGTGTATGAAATGCTTAAAGCGAGCGATGTGTATATGATGCCCTCAGTATCGGAGCCGTTCGGTATCTCCCCCCTTGAGGCTATGCAGATGGGTGTGCCTTCTATCATATCAAAGCAGAGCGGATGTGCCGAAATCCTGAATAATGTGATAAAGACCGACTATTGGGATATCGACGCTATGGCCGACGCAATCAACTCGATCGTGTCGTATCCCGCCATGTACGAGACTCTACGCGAGGATGGCCTTGCTGAAGTAGCTCAGATCACATGGGAGAAAGCCGGACAGAAGGTGATAGACATCTACCATAAGGTATTAGGCTGGTAAGCATCAATTATATAATCGACATTTCTGACAAAATTGACAAAAAATAAAATATGAAAGCTATCTGTTTAAATTTCGAGATACATCAGCCAATGCGACTGAAGCACTATACCTTCTTCGACATCGGTAATGACCACTACTACTACGATGATTTCCTCAACGACGATATCATCACCCGCATAGCTCATCGCAGCTATATCCCCGCCGCCCAGAGTCTTCTTAAGATGATTGAGGAGAGCAAAGGCAAATTCAAATGCTCTATCGCCATCACAGGCGTGGCTATCGAGCAGTTTGAGCAATATGTGCCCGAATTTATCGACCTGCTGAAGAAACTTGCCGACACCGGCAAAGTGGAATTTGTGGGTATGCCTTATGCCAACTCTCTGGCTTCGCTAATCGATCCCGAAGAGTTTGCAAAGCAGGTAGAGGTGCACGCAGCCAAAATCAACGCTCTGTTCGGAGTTAAGACCAAGGTGCTTAGAAACACCGAGCTTATATATGACGACGATATCGCTCCCCAGGTGGCAGCTATGGGATTCAAGGGCGTGATGACTGAGGGCGCAAAGCATATCCTCGGATGGAAATCTCCGAACTATGTGTACAGCGCCGCTTCGGCTCCCAAGCTGAAAGTGCTCACCCGTAATGCCAAGCTAAGCGAGGACATTGCTTCACGTTTCTCTGACACAAGCTGGGCTGCTTTCCCTCTCACAGCTGACAAATATATCGACTGGATCGCATCGACTCCCGCCGAAGAGGAACTTATCAACATCTGGTTTAACCTCGAGACATTCGGTGGCATGCAGCCTGCCGAAACAGGTATTTTCCAGTTCCTTGAAGCTCTTCCTCGCTTCGCTGCTGACCGCGGTATTGAGTTCTGGACTCCCTCTGATGCTGTTAAGCTCAAAGCTATCGACACCCTTAGCGTGATGCACCCGATATCCTGCATTGACGAGGCTCGCGACGTGAGCGCATGGCTTGGCAATAAGCTGCAGAATGAGGCTTTCAACAAGCTCTACTCTGTGGCTGAACGTGTACGTCTCTGCGACGACCGCCGTCTGAAACAGGACTACTGGTATCTGCAGGGCGCTGACCATTTCTATTACATGAGCACAAAGCACTTTGCCGACGGTGCCGCTCACTCTATGTTCAGTCCCTACGAGACTCCGTTTGCTGCGTTCACCAATTATATGAATGTGCTTGCCGATTTCATCGTGCGCGTGGAAGAGCAGTATCCGCTTTCTATCGAGAACGAAGAGCTTAACTCGCTCCTCACCACTATCCGCAACCAGGCTCGTGAAATCGAGACTCTGAATAAGGAAGTGAGCACAATGCGTAAAAACGCAGAGCAGTACAACGTAGAGCACGCTCTGCGCGAGCAGCAGCCGAAAGAGGAAGCTGAAAAGCCCAAAAGAGGCCGCAAGAAAAAAGAAGAATAATCTTACATAGCCATCTCTATAGTAAAAGCGGGCCCGGATCAGGGCTCGCTTTTATTACATAATTTTGGTGTCAATCCTCGAAATTGTTTTGATTTTTACGGAAAGCTCCATGAGCGCTCACCTCATATTGGTGGTAGGATTTCGGTTATTACTGAAACTCCTGCCATATTTTTTTGAAGTAGGGGAGCATACAGAGGCACGGATGAGTTGGTAAATTTGCGTCAAAGCATTGGTAATTTCAGACCAAACTGTTAAGAATTAGACTATTGGTGCAGAATTACCAAGCCTTTGGCGTATGATTATTTTAGTGTTAGGGACATGCGTTATAATTTTGCAGTGTCAATAATTTTCTTTTTCGATAACCATTCAGACACTAAAAAATAAACCATGATACTAAAGAAAATCTTACCTATCACATTGGCAATCGTTACCGCAATAGGTACCTCTGCCAAAGACAATTCGCTCATCAGAGTGTCAACAGACGACACGGAGATGGTAATGACAGTAGCCGATAACGGCAATCTTGTACACAACTATTATGGCAAGAAATTTAAGAATGCCCTGCCATATC
>CAZJKZ010000033.1:0-25677 GCA_964546885.1 uncultured Bacteroides sp. | reverse complement strand
TTTGTTTTCGTTTGTCGAGTGGTTTTGTCCTCCTGACATTGCAAAGTTAAGCACTACATCCGACCCGTGCGAAATTTACAATGTGAACAAATGTTAACGTATAACATTTTGATTACAATTATATTTATCATATTGATATCAAGATATTTATATGTTTAAAAATCTTTACAAGATTATTACACAACCGCAATTATTTACACAATTGTTTCATTATTTACCGAAATTATACATACCCTTGGACGCAACAACAATCTCACCATTTTAAAATTTTCCAACAATCTTTGCATTTTTAGACAACTATCACTATATTTGCAAAATCAACCTCTTAAACCTTATCAGCCATGAAGTCTCTCGCTCTCCGCAGACTAACCTGTACATGCACCCCGTTAGGATAATACCTCAAGAATACACATCCCTCTAATTGTATCTGATAATATGATGATTTCTTTCCAAAATGTTATAATTAAGTTCTTAGGAGGCTGTCTCGCTTTGATGGCGGCGTTTATCATATTGGCGTTAATATTTATAGTGTGGATATTACCTCCATCACAATATGACCACACAATATATTTGGAGGATGCGGATCTGCATGTGAGAACTCGCTATAACTGGGATGACTCTACCGCTATAATCACTTTCGGTAGGGATAAAAAGGATATGGATAATAACACGATATTAGTCAAGCAACGCAACGGTAGTACTTTTGATTACTACCGTTTGAGTTTCTTCATCGACAACACCCACGGAGATAAGAAAATCCGGGAAATTACCTTATCATCAGATCTTGATATGCCCAAACGCTTAGTAGTTAAAGATTTCTCCTTTTACCGCAACAAATCTATATATGGACCTGACATTCCGGACCAGTATATAAATAATATTAAATCAGATGAAGATGGACAATTAGATAATTGCAATTATATTATAAATTTAGATGGAAGGTATTTTCATACATCCATCAATGTAACAAAGGGCAACTTAACCGATAGCCTACCTCTTGACTTTATGATATCGAAAATGGAGGAAGATGAATATTGGAAGCCGTATTCCGTGATTAAACGGGAAAAATTTCCTACACGGTACATTACTCTGACAAAAATTTATGGACAGCCGAGACTTGACTCCGTGTATAATATTTCCTACCAGCAGAAGGAAATGTGGCTTGACAAAGGCTGGTTCTTCCTTGACACCATACTAAGCGAGACGAATCCAAACGTTGCCATAAGGCGGACTGTTTGGGCAAAAGACGATAAATTCAAGCACTCAAGGCCGGAGAATGAGATTGTTATGTTCTACAAGGAAACGGCCGACTCCCTGCATTTACCGGTGGACGGATACCATTATAAGGTGGAGTATATGTACAGATACAAGGCAGACAGTAAGGGAAAACTTATGATAACTAACCCGGATACAATCCCGTACTAACTAAGACACAGATAATTTCAGAATAAAACTGCCGGAATGGAAATGTCTTCATTGAGCCATATTGAAAAGCTATAAATAAGCCACTGCGCAGAGGTTAAGAGAAGAGGTAGTCCCGTTGGGCACCGACCCATTCTACAAATATGTGTATTTCGTCACTTTACCTCGTAAAAATAAAATAAATGGACAAGCATAAGAGAAAAATTTGCATAAAGAATTTGGCAAAATGAGAAAAAAGGCGTATCTTTGCAGCGCAAAAACATATTGTAACGTAGTGAAATCAAGGGTCTCGTAGCCTATAAAGGGCGAGATTCTTTCTTTTTTAATATTTTAATAAAATCTCCAACCATTTATTAACGATTATGGCAATCACCTATATGACCCGTGAAGGGTACAAGAAAAAAATGGACGAAATAGCATACCTTGAATCGGTAAAACGTCCTGAAATATCCCGCGCTATCGCAGAGGCTCGCGATAAAGGCGACCTATCGGAGAACGCAGAATACGACGCTGCAAAAGAGGCTCAGGGCATGCTCGAGATGAAAATATCTCAGCTAAAGGATCTCGTGGCCAATGCCCGCATCATTGACGAGACCCAACTAAACAATGACGAAATAGGCATTCTCAACAAAGTAAAGATCAAAAACGTGGCCAACGGAGCTGTAATGGAATACACTATTGTAGCTGACTCGGAAGCCAACCTCAAAGAGAAAAAAATCGCATCGTCAACACCTATTGCCAAAGGTCTGCTCGGCCACAAGCTCGGTGAAATAGTGGAGATACGAGTGCCTTCCGGCCTCATGAAATTCGAGATCGTTGATATTTCTTTCTGATAAATTAACCAATCACTGATATGGCTTCAATATTCTCACGCATAGCAGCCGGCGAGATACCATCATACAAGGTGGCTGCCGACGACCGATTTTACGCCTTTCTTGATATCAACCCCGTAGTGCCGGGCCACACATTGGTGATACCACGCCGCGAGGTGGACTATATCTTCGATCTCGACGACGACGAACTCGCTGCCATGCAGATTTTTGCAAAAAGAGTGGCTAAAGCCATAGGCAAAGCTATGCCCTGCAAGAAAGTGGCTCAGGCTGTGATCGGTCTTGAAGTGCCTCACGCCCACATACATCTTATGCCTATCTCTAAAGAGTCGGATATGGACTTCCGTGGCGAACACGCCCATCTCTCATCTGAAGAGATGACTGCCATTGCCGAGAAAATCAGTAAGGAATTTGAATGATGAAAAGACAACTAAAATATACAGCACTTGCGGCTATCGCCCTTTCGATGTACTCGTGCACCAAAAGCGGCTGGAGCGTGGAAGGCACTGTAAGCGGTGCTCCGGAAGGCACACGTATGGCAGTGGAAGGATTTAACGCCGGAATATGGTATAACATCGATTCAATAGATGTAAAGCCCAACGGTTCTTTCAAGTTTTCATCTCCCGATCCATCGCCCTACCCCGATGTTTATCGAGTGTCAATCGACGGCAAGAGCATCTATTTCCCCATCGATTCAATAGATCAGGTGACTATTACCGCTAATGCCGCAGATTTTGACAAGGACTATACTCTCGCAGGCTCGACTACTGCAGTGGAGATGATGAACTTTGACAAACTCATAGCCGATGCCGTAAAAGCCAATGGCGTGCAGGCTGTAATCACCGACTCTGTATTCAAGCGCCAACTTGGGAAGATGGTCAATGACGACAATTCAGGTGTGCTCGGCTACTATATTATCAATAAGACAATCGGCGATCAACCGATATTTTCAACAGATAATAAGAACGACGTGCGTATCCTCGGAGCCTTGGCCAATAAATTCATGATGCAATTTCCCGACGATCCACGCTCTAAATACCTACAAACCCGCTACCTTTCCGCCCGATCAAAGTACTCCACCCTTCCAGCTACACAGCTGGAGGCAACTCTTATGGGCTATTTCGATATAGATCTATATGATCCTAAGGGCACAAAACGCAAGCTTAGCGATGTTGTTGAGCCAGGGAAGGTGACACTCCTTAGCTTCACGTCGTATCAGATAGAACCGTCAGTGGCTTACAACGTGATTCTCAACCAGCTCTACGAACAGGGAGTGAACGTGTATCAGGTGGCTCTTGACAACGATGAGGTGATGTGGCGACAAAGCGCACAAAATCTGCCATGGACAGCTGTGCTATACGACAACGCTGACAACGGCGCATTGTTGAGCATGTACAATGTGGGGTCGATACCCACTACTTTCATCATCGACTCGAATGGCGAACTCGTAGAGCGCGTAGAGGATCCTACGGCTCTCGAAAAAGCAGTGAAGAAATATAAATAATAGATAAATACTGTCGAATAATTGACATAGCACGCGGTGTCAGCGTATAAGAGGAATTTCGATGCGAAATGTAGTGCCATGTCCTGGCATAGATGCCTTAACATAGATTTTCCCAAGATGGTATTCCTCGACGATACGTTTAGCGAGGGTGAGGCCCAGTCCCCACCCTCGTTTTTTAGTGGTATAGCCGGGATTGAATATTGTCTTATGGTGCTTTCTCGCAATGCCTTTGCCGGTGTCCTCCACATCAATCAAAGCCATAGTGCGCTCGATGCCTGTGGATATATTTATATTGCCGTTGCCGCCCATAGCGTCCACAGCGTTTTTAATAAGATTTTCCATCACCCATTCGAGCAACGGAGCGCATGCCATTACGGGCAGAGACTCACGGCAAAGATCAACCTTCATCTTCACATTAGAAGATATGCGCAGCGACATATAGCTTGACGCCGCTTCCACAATTGTATTTGCATCTACCTTCTCCATTTGCGGAGTGGATCCTATCTTTGAAAATCGCGATGCAATGGTGCTGAGACGCATAACATCCTTATTCATCTCCGCCACAGTATCCTCGTCAACACCATAGTCAGGAAGCACCTCTATCCAACCCATAAGCGATGATATGGGCGTACCCAACTGATGGGCAGTCTCTTTTGACAATCCTACCCATACCTTATTCTGTTCTGCTTTCTTAGTGGACAGCACGGCAAAATACACCACGGCTATAAAAGCTAACATCACTATGAGCTGCACCATAGGATAATAGCTCAGACGCTTTAGTACGGTAGAGTCCTCGTAATAAAGATGTTGATTTATACCGGGGGAAATGGTGATATGTATCACATTAGTGGTAGTGGCAAGCTTGGCGAGCTTTTCCTTAAGGAAGGCTTCGTTTTTTGGAGATAGAGCGAGAATATTTATCGAATCTAATGATTCGGGCAAATCAAAGTTTCTATGCTGTAGGATATTGCCATTATCATCAGTAAGAAGCACAGGAATTGTAGTGTTCCGCTCTATTATGCTCAGCAAAAAATCTATATCCGTCGCCACCGGAGCTGTAGTTTCAGAATCGGAAAATTCCGGTGAACCGATATTAATAATTTCTTTCGTGGCGTCGGCCCATATCTCCATGCGATCGCGTTCCTGAGCAGCGAGATCTTGTATCAAATCATTCGACACATAGAGAAAAAACACGACCACAGCTGCGGTACACACCAAGAAAATTATCTTGCCGTAGCGGCGTATAAGTTCATATACCCTTGACATATCCGGTAATGGCTTCTTCCGCTTCGGCGATACTGGGACCTCTGTATATTTGAGATCCGGCAGTGTCTGTGACTATGAAATAAGGCATATCAGGTATGGCAAGGCGATCAAGTCCTTCACCAAGAATACCTCCGGGAATCCAACCCTGCTCCCATTTGGCGCTGTCGCGCCTTACCATTCGGGAGAAGGAATTGTACTGCGACATAAGCGCAAGGTCGAGAATTTGGGCCTTTGCTTCAGGGAGGGCCTTATATAGGCGTTTGAGCGGAGGCACGATACTGTCGTTGCGGCGACTGTTTTCGTTAGACAAAGCTATCAATGTAGCCTTTTTGCCTTTTGCGCTGAACACAATAGATGTGTCCTTGTCGGCAGGCCGGTAAATCAACGTGTCAATTTCGGCATATGCTTCAGGCAACGCAAATCTCCGGAGCTGAGCCGCAAAATAGTCGAGGATCTCAGGGCGACGCGCTTCCGTATCGATGGATTCGAGCACTTCTCCGGCATGCACCGGATCTACCGAAGCGTCGTAGAACGAAACATACATCAACGCGCCCACCACATCAGTTGGATTAGCAGTGATGTAGTCCTCCACAAGTTTATTAATCTTATCTACGTCGGCGGATGTCAATAACTCAGAATTATCGTTCATGAGTTTGGACCATCGTTCGTTAATATCCGACCCTGTAACCATGCTTTTTGAAGGAGTGGACCTATTGATTGTCACATTTAGGTTGTCGCCAGCCTGAGCATACAACATAGCGAGGGTATTACCCTCATTATCGAGAATGTAGACCATAGCCGGAGAAGGCATGTCAAATTCGCCCTCGAATTTGCCGTCTCTGGCAGCCGTGACATTTGATTTCAGAGCGTCGCCGCTGTGATATTTCAGATATAGGTTGGTATTGGCGCCTCCAAGCACTTCGCCTGTGAGCTTTAAGCTCTTGTCCTTTCCGCATCCCGTCAGGACAAGAGCCGTAAGCATAATCGCCATCAGATTATAGACTATCCTTTTCACGCTTATTTGATTTCTTTCACGCGGAAATGTTCACCCTTTTCATTTACAATTGAGCGATAGTAACGTTCGTTATATCCTTCGAATTTAGGATATTCGGCTAAGCCCTCGGGAGTAAGAGAGAATTTGCCGTCGCTCTCCTTCTTGGTGTTGCCGTCAAGATATTTCACAAAAAGATAATCGCCGAGATTCTTGTAATCGGAGGTCACGCGCTCTGCCCAATAGTCGGTCATGGCCTGGAGATTGCTTTGAGCGGAGGCATAGTCCATAGAAGGCGTTTTTTCTATCGCCTCCTCGACAGCCTGTTCCATCGCGGTTTCAAGGCCCTCCTGCACACGACGTATGTCCGGTATCATTTGCGAATATCTGTTGTAAGCCTGATTAGCCACATAGTTGTTCACCCAAAACATTGCGTCCCATGATAGGTTGAGCATATCGCCGTTGCCATGAGCAAGCTGACGCGGAACACTCTTTGTGCTATTGAACACAGGTATGTACGCACAAGTATTGGCATCGTCCACCCCGAACCATAGTATACCTTTCATAGCCTCGGGACGCGACTCAAGCATTGATGACACAAATGAGAATCCGGTCTGCTGAGTGGCAATCGCGCGCTCGTGTGTGTACTCCACGCTATCCACCTTATAGGTGAGAGGACGCCATCGGTAAGGACTGTCATACGGTCCGGCGCCAATATCTTGCGTCATATCAAGAGGGGTGCCTTCAAAATGGTCGCGCATCATCCATTTTAAGTCATTGGCGCTCACTTTCTTATCAGGCTTTATCCATAAAGGCAGGATCTCGCCTTTAGCCTCCATTATCCAAGGGATATAGCGATCCATACCATCGGCAAAACGGTTGTAATAGCTCCAAACACGAGCATCGCACCCACGCAAAGCGCCTTGGTCGTATTCGGCATAGGCACGTGAGAATGAGAAATCCTCATCTTTTCCTGTGAAATAGCCCTGACTACGAGCAAAGTCGATTACATCGGGCGAGTAAAGAGTCTCTTTATCGTTAAGCGGGAAGGTATGTATGCGAGAGTGGTTGGCATGACCGCTGATATATCCGTCAGGCACGCGTCTTGCCACCCAAACAGCTCCCTTGTCGGTCTTTCCCTTACCGATCATCTCCATAATCCACACCTCCGACGGGTCGGCAATAGAGAATGATTCGCCTTCGGAGCCGTATCCGTATTCACTCACTAAATCAGTCATAACCTTTATGGCCTCACGTGCTGTTTTTGCACGCTGCAGTGTAATATAGATGAGCGAACCGTAATCGATAAGTCCCGACCCTTCAAGCTCATGGCGACCACCCCATGTGCTTTCACTGATTGTGAGCCCATGCTCATTCATATTTCCTATAGTGGCGTAGGTTGTCTCCACTTCGGGTATTTCTCCACGATATGCATTTGAATCCCAATCGATAACTTTTCGCATTTCGCCGGGCTTATGCGTTGCTGCCGGTTGCTGGTAAAGCTCGCCATAGAGGGTATGGCTGTCAGCCGCATAGGTAATCATCGAGCTGCCGTCCGTTGTGGCACCCGGGGTGGCTATAAGGCTGGTACAAGCCAGTGCTGCGGTAGAGCAAGCCGAGCATAATATAGAAAAGAGTGTTTTCTTCATAAATAGCGGTATTTATTCTTAAAGATTTGTCAATTAATTTGTGATAAATACAAAGTTACGAATTTTTTGCATAATAATTCCTCTTTCAATATAAACAGCCCTTTCATTTTAAGATATTTTAATTAGAGTGTATGTACTACAGTTCACTCAGCAAGAAATCTACATTTTTGAAATCAAATCAATATCTCCTCATCCATATTATTACCGGCAATAAACATAATATAGTAAATAGGGATATATGTGATTTTTCCATCAGTCTCAACATCTCTGCTATTGGAAAGGACATACGCCTGTCTTATCATATAATCCGGAGTTGATACAAATCTTGATAATGCGCTATGACGTTTATAATCCTTCCCTGATTTCACTTCTATAGGCACTACAGACAATGACTGAAAATCGTCAATCAGATAATCCACTTCGCCCCGTGAACGGTTATCATAATAAAAAAGTTTATTGTCGTGAGCTGCTAATTCTGTAGCTACCACACATTCATATACAGAGCCAAGATTTATACTTGCCTCATCATTAAGCACAGCATTGACATTATTGCGAAACAATAAGGACGTAAGCAAGCCTACATCATTCATATACAATTTCAACAGATTCTTATATTCCGACTCAGCCAGAGGGAAAATCGGATTTGAAATAGCCTTCACCTCAAGCGTGATACCGGAACTAATCAAATACTCCATCTCTTCTTCATAATCGTCGGCTCGCTTTCCTTTTTTATCCTCAATATCTTTGTAAATAATGCGTTTTTTCTTGTTTTCCAGATTTGAGGGAACAAGATTGTATATACGCTCAATTTTCAAATGATGTCTCTCATCGTATTGTGAAGCATCCACAATATATAAATCGTGTATGTCACGCTGTATAGCACGAACTTTTACAATATTTCGAGTGTCGAGATATGCATTTACGGCGTCCGGCAATCCTCCAACAAGGAGATATCTCTTAAAAAGTGAGAGTATCTTTTCATGGACACCTTCGCTCAAGCTTTCCTTTGCCTGAAAAAGATTCCTCATACTGTCTATCGTGTCTTTCCCTATACCATTCGCAATCAGAAACTCCTCGAAATCGAGCGGATACATCTTTAATATAACGATGCTCCCAATAGGAATTGACGTAGATCTCTTCAACGTAACACCAAGTAGTGAACCACTTGCCACATATTTATATTTACCCTCCTGTCTAAGAAATTTTAACATAGTAAGTAAATGCGGATATTTTTGGATTTCGTCCAAGAATATTAACGTGTCGCTTGAATCACCAAGATGCGCACCCGCCACAATACCAAGAGCGAAATAGAAATCGTCGGTAGTCCTGACATTTTCAAATATCTTTGGCCCGTCAAAATCCTCTATCAAGTTTATTTCCACAACATTCCTAAAGATTTGATTACCTACATAGCGAATTATAAACGATTTACCTATCTGGCGTGCGCCACTCACGACAAGCACCTTGTCAGAATTTCCGGAAAGATGCTGATAAATAGCATGTTGTACTTTACGATATAGCATAATTACACTTTTCAACCCATTTTAATAGCGCAAAAATACACTTTTCAACCCAAATATGCAAGAAAAAAATACACTTTTCAATCCAAAATAAGCTTCTAAAAATACACTTTTCAATCCGAAACTCATCATTATATGTAATACCAATGGAAGAAATATAATATTGAAATATGAATTTGTGAGATTGATAAAAAATGCTTAAATTTGCGGCTTGATTGCTAATTTAAATATTTCAGTGTGGAAACAAAATACATTTTCGTCACCGGCGGTGTGGTATCATCCTTGGGCAAAGGCATCATATCATCTTCGCTGGCCTGTTTGCTGAAAGCACGCGGATTCAGAGTGACGATACAGAAATTCGATCCATATATCAATATCGACCCGGGCACACTTAACCCCTATGAGCACGGAGAGTGCTACGTGACGACTGACGGCACAGAGACCGACCTTGATCTCGGACATTACGAAAGATTCACCAACGTGCGCACTACACGCGCCAACAACGTCACCACCGGCCGCATCTATCAGAGCGTGATAGACAAAGAGCGCCGCGGCGACTATCTGGGCAAGACTGTGCAGATAGTGCCTCACATCACCGATGAAATCAAGCGCAATATGCTCGCTCTTGGAAATACCGGCGATTACGATTTCATAATCACGGAAATAGGAGGTGTAGTGGGCGATATCGAATCATTGCCGTTTCTCGAAGCTGTGCGTCAGCTCAGATGGGAATTGGGCAAACGAAGTCTATGCGTCCATCTCACCTATGTGCCATATATAGCAGCCGCTAAGGAAATAAAGACAAAACCGACACAGCACTCTGTAAAGAAGCTTCAAGAATTGGGCATACAGCCTGATGTGCTTGTGCTTCGCACCGAACACGAGATAGACGAGCAAGTACGCCGAAAGATTGCCCAATTCTGCAATGTGTCGCCCGATGCCGTGATTGAAAGCATGGATGCGCCCTCAATCTACAAAGTGCCTCTGATAATGCATGCCGAGCATCTCGACGAAATAGTGTTGAAAAAGACAGATACGCCCTTTGAAGGAGAGCCGGACATGGACTCGTGGATGCACTTCCTTAATAAAATGGACGCTGCCGAAAAAACAGTGCGCATTGTTCTTGTAGGTAAATATGTAGAGCTTCAGGATGCCTATAAGTCAATCAACGAGTCGCTTTTCCAAGCTGCCACCTACAACGACCGTAAGCTCGACCTTGCATACGTGCACTCTGAAAAGATCAACGAGGAAAATGTGGGGGAGCTTCTTGGAGCTGCCGACGGTGTGATCGTGGCGCCCGGATTCGGACATAGAGGAATAGAAGGCAAATTTGTAGCTCTCAAATGGTGTCGCGAGCACGACGTGCCTACCTTTGGCATATGCCTTGGCATGCAATGCATGGTGATAGAATTTGCCCGCAACGTATTAGGCTACGCCGATGCCAACTCCACAGAAATTAATCCGCTCACCACACACAAAGTGATTGACCTTATGGAGGAGCAAAAGAGCATATCCAATATGGGAGGCACAATGCGACTCGGATCATACGAATGCCGTCTGCAACCCGGATCTAAAGCGTCCGAAGCTTATGGCGCAACAGAGGTAAGCGAGCGTCATCGCCACCGCTTTGAGTTCAACGACCGCTATCGCCAAGCATTCGAGGATGCCGGCATGAAATGTGTAGGCGAGAATCCAAAGACAGGCTTGGTAGAGGTAGTGGAAATCCCGGAGAAACGCTGGTACATCGGCACTCAGTATCACCCCGAATATTCCAGCACCGTACTGTCGCCTAATCCAATATTTCTCAGCTTTGTGAAAGCAGCTATCGACTATTCTGCTCATCGCCAATAATCTTAACAAACAGCTATATACACGTCAACTATATTAAGTATCTGAATTTTCACCCCTTAAAAAATCACATATCAAAAGCAATGGATAAAAACACCATTTCAGGCATGGTCCTGATGGCTCTCGTAATCTTCGGATTCATGTGGTTCAGCAGACCTTCGCAAGAGGAGCTAAAAGCTCAGCAAGAAGCTCTCGAGCAGGCCCAGAAGGAGCAGACTGCCAAAGCCGCACCGGCTCTTAAAACAATCACACCTGAGGAAGCCGCACGTATCAACTCCACCGTACAGACTTTCGGAAAGCCTGTAGACGGCAAAGAAGGGTCTTTCCGCCTTACCAACGATGTAATAGACCTTACATATAACGCCAACGATTCTCTGCTGACCGGCACAGTGAAAGTGGGGCCGGACAATATAGACGTGATCAAGATCATAACAAACGATTTGCTCGGCTACACCCCCGAACAAGCACATCTCGCCCACACTACCCTGTCGAACGCTATCGGCGATATCAACAAATACAAGAGCTTCGCCCAATTTTTAAGCGGAGAGAATAAGCTCACAGTGCTTGAAAACGACCAAATGCGTGTGACATTTGCCTCCAAAGGCGGATGCGTACAGAAGGTGGAACTAAAGCACTTCCTCAACGACAATTTCAATCCGCCGACCGACGTGGTGCTTTTCGATGAAAACACGAACAAATTCAACTTTATTCTTACCACAACCGAACAGCGCATCAATACCGCCGACCTCAATTTCCGCACAATCGGAGTTACGGACTCTACTGTGACGATGGATCTTCCCCTTGCAAAAGGTGTGAACTGGCAGATACGCTACACTTTGGTGCCGGATATATATATGGTGAAGATGGAAGTGATCCAGAACGGTATCGCTGCCATTATACCTCCAAGCTCTACGACAGTAGGTTTTGATTGGACACAAAACATGGGCCGCAACGAAGTGGGTCGCACTTTTGAAGAGCGAAACAGCTCACTTGAATACAAATTCGTAGACGAAAGCCCTGAAGAGCTAAAATCGGACAAATCAGACAGCAAAAACCTCAAAGGGCGTATCCAATGGGTGGGATTTAAGAATCAATTCTTCTCCTCTGTAGTGATCCCGCGCCAATATTTCACAGCAGCCGACGTGGCCTCCAGTCCGCTCAAGGATAGCAAACTCTTTGTCAAGGATATGAGCATGACATCCACTCTGCCCTATAACTCAGAGGATGGCAGCCCCTTAGCGTTCAACTTCTATTTCGGACCTAACAACTATCCGCTGCTCTCCAGTCTCGATAAAAAATTATCTCCTAAAGACGACAATCTTGACCTCAACGATCTCGTGCCGCTTGGATGGACTCTCTTCCGCTGGATCAATAAATTGATTATCATACCAATCTTTACCTTCCTGGGCAACCATATTGCCAATTACGGTATTGTAATCCTCTTGCTTACATTAATAATCAAGCTAATCCTATTCCCATTCACATACAAGAGCTTCGTGTCGCAGGCCAAGATGCGCCTTCTCGCTCCGGAAATCAAGGAAATCAATGAGAAGTATCCCGGTCAGGAAAACGCTATGAAACGCCAGCAAGAGACAATGGCTCTCTACTCGCGCGCTGGCGCGTCGCCTTTCTCTGGCTGTCTGCCTATGCTGCTGCAAATGCCTATCTATATTGCGCTGTTCACTTTCTTCCCATCGGCAATCGAGCTTCGCGGGCAATCATTCCTTTGGGTGCATGACTTGTCGGCTCCCGACTACATCTGCACACTGCCGTTTACAATACCCTTCTACGGCAACCATGTGAGTCTTTTCTGCTTGCTGATGACCATTACAAATATCGGATACATGTACATCACCATGCAGAATAATCCCAGCCAGAACACGATGCCGGGCATGAAGGCCATGATGTACGTGATGCCAGTGATGTTCCTATTCATCTTTAACGACTATGCAGCCGGCCTAAGCTACTACTACTTCTTGTCGCTTCTTATCACAATAATCCAGACTTATGTGATACGCCACTTCATAATCGATGAAGAAAAGGTGCGCCGACAAATGCTTGAAAATGCAAAGAAACCTCGTAAGAAGAGCGGATTTATGGCTCGCCTCGAAGCAGCGCAAAAGCAGCAGGAAGCGATGATGCGCCAGCAGGCTAAGCAGCAAGCTAAAAAACGCAGATAACTACGCTACTTTACAACCAATCTACCAAAGAGCCGATTCAACTTGCGAATCGGCTCTTTGTGTTTATTTTGCTAATCTCCTGATATATCGTAACAAAAATTTTGAAGAGTGTTAAATTGACGAAATTTAGGCAAAAAAGCTTTAGAAAAATATAGAAATGTGTAAAAAAATCGGTAATTTTGCAATTCTTTATGTCGTCATTACTAATGTGTGTACGATTCATTTCCTTACTACCAATATCGCTGTTAGAATAAAAAAGAAAAAATATAAAAATCTATGTTCAATTATCAGGTATGAAAAAGCTGTTTTTACTTCTCATTGCAGTGATTTCCATCGGGCTTGCAGCGTCTGCGCAGACGCGCACCGTGCACGGCACTGTACTTGATGCGCTCACCGACGAGCCGCTTATCGGTGTGTCGGTTGTGCCAGAAGGCTCCACCAACGGCACTTTAACAGATTTAGACGGTAACTTTTCGATTACTATCAATCAGTCAGTGAAAAATCTTGTATTCTCCTACGTTGGGTATAAGACCCTCACAGTGCCCGTGAAAGACGAAATAAATATTTCTCTCGAGCCCGCCGCCGAAACCCTTGAGACCGTCGTAGTCACCGGTTACGGCTCCGGAAAGAAGCTCGGCTCAGTAGTGGGCTCAGTAGCCGTCGTTGGCGAGGACGCTTTGGAGAATGTCACCACTCCGTCGTTCATCGACGCTCTACAAGGCAAGGTGTCCGGTCTGTCGATTATGTCGAACTCCGGCGACCCCTCCTCATCACAAAACAGTATACGTCTGCGCGGTGTAAACTCCCTTAACTCAAGCAACACGCCTCTCTTCATCCTCGACGGCGCCCCTGTGACAGAGACCGTGTTCAACACCCTCAATCCGAGCGATATCGAGAGCATAACGGTGCTTAAGGATGCAGCCTCGGTTGCGATTTATGGTTCGCGTGCTGCCAACGGCGTTATTGTGATCACATCTAAGAGAGGTAAATACGCTGAGAAAGCCACTGTGAACGTCCGCGCTAAATACGGATGGTCGCAGATGACATCAGATAAAACCGAAATGATGAACTCTGAGCAGTACATACGCTTCCGCGACCTTATCGGCGCTCCCGTACCAGCCGAACAGCGCTACGCATGGGAGGGTCTTGGCATCAATACCGACTGGCGCAAAGAGGCATTCAACGGTCACGCCCCCACATACTCGCTCGAAGCATCAGTGACAGGCGGCTCTGAAGCTACCAACTATTACCTGTCACTCAACCATATGGATCAGGAAGGCTTGATTGCAGCTTCACAAATGCGACGTGAGACTCTGCGCGCAAGCATCACCACAAGAGCCACGAATTGGCTGCGCATAGGATTCCAGGCCAATCTCGGCTATACAAAATTCCAACAGAACAGTGAGTCAAACGCTATTTACAACGGTAATGGCATCTATGAATCCAACCCTATGACATTTGCACGCAAAGCAATGCCTATGGATTCGCCCTACTACTATACTCTTGACGAGAACGGGAAACCCATTTGGGGTGCGAAAGCCCAGTATCTCCACTTCTCTCAGCAGCTTACACCGGACTACATAACATCTTTCCGCAGCAGCTGGAACAACCGCGCTACAATCAACGCAAGTCTTTTCCAAGAACTTACCCCTATCGAGGGATTGACAATACGCGCACAGCAGGCATTGGATGCCTATGACCTACGTCAGGATTCATATACATATGCCCGTGAGCCGCTTTACACACCTATGGGCGACATATACGGAGTGGACGACGCCAACTCGGCAGGCATAATCGAGGGTAGCGCTTTGCAGACTTTCAGCCGCTACTACCAGTTCACTTACACAAATACAGCCGAATATCGTTTCCGTCTTAACGGCGTGCACAACATCACTCTGCTTGGCGGTCAGGAATCGATTATTCTTAAATCATCCTATTTCGGAGTATCAAGCTCAGGACAGAGCGACAAACGCCAGCCTTTGCTCCAGCAAGGTCTCGCCACATCATTCCAGGGCACGCAGTCAGTGAGCCAGCTAACAATGAACTCATTCTTCATTAGCGGAAGCTACAACTATGCCGACAGATATTTCCTTGACCTTAACTATCGTACTGACGGTAGCTCTCGCTTCGCTCCCGATCATCGCTGGGCAC
The DNA here is from genome assembly GCA_964546885.1 of uncultured Bacteroides sp. Classification (GTDB taxonomy): domain Bacteria; phylum Bacteroidota; class Bacteroidia; order Bacteroidales; family Muribaculaceae; genus CAG-873. Next base: position 10,316 of record CAZJKZ010000033.1, on the reverse strand, counting down.
AATTTTGGTCAGCCGGCGCGATGTGGGATATGAAACAGGAAAAATTCTTCAAAAAATACGCATGGCTCAATAAAGCTAAGCTTCGCGTAAGCTACGGCGAAACCGGTAACTCTAACTTCAGCTCATACTACGCATATTTCGGACTCGTGGGCTCGGGAAGCAACTACAATAACCAGACATCAATAGGCGTGTCGCAGGCTCCTAACGAAAAGCTTTCTTGGGAGCGCGTATGCGGACTCGACATCGGTATCAACGTAGGTCTCTTCAACAAAATTGATCTTGATGTTGATTTCTACAACAAAGACACTAAGGATATGATTGTGGAGGTACCCTACTCTATGACCACCGGTATTTCATCCAACTGGGGCAACATGGCTTCGATGCGCAACACCGGTGTGGATGTACAGCTTGCTTATACACCTATCCAGACCCGCGACTGGCTTGTCGAGCTCCACGGCAACTTCAACTACAACCACAACGAGATTACCAAGCTATTCGACGGTATCGATGAGGTGCCTCTCACAAATACCAGCGTAATATATAAGAAAGGACATACTGCCAACGAGCTTTATATGGTGAGATACGCAGGTGTGGATCCTCGCGACGGACAGCAGATGTGGTACACCCGCGAAGGCAACCTCACAAAGGTGTACAACGAGACACGTGACGCAATCTGTATCGGTAAGAGCCAGTATGCTCCCTGGGCAGGCGGCTTCGGCACCAACGTGTCATGGAAAGGTATATCGCTGCTTGCCGATTTCAATTTTGCCATCGGTAAATACATGGTGAACAACGACCTTTACTTCATCCAAAACGCCAACTTCGCACAAGATTTCAACCAGACGACAAAGATGCTTGACGTATGGACACATCCCGGACAAGTGACTGATATCCCGGCTCCCGGACAGACAATCTATTTCGATACCCGTATGCTGGAAAATGCGTCGTTTATGCGTCTTAAGACTCTATCTCTGCAGTACTCCTTGCCCAAAGCATGGATAAAGAAAGCCACTCTGAGCGATGTGACATTCCATTTCACCGGACGCAATCTGTTGACTTTCACCAACTTTACAGGATTTGACCCGGAGCCTGAAATCAATGTGATCACATTCTTCTATCCCAACACCCGTCAATACGAGTTTGGTATTAATCTATCATTCTGACGACCTATATATTAATCCAATACATCGTAACAAAAGAAGAACAACAATGAAAGCTAAATACCTTATAATATTGACAGCTGTGGCAAGCATATTCTCATCCTGCGACATGAATCTCGCTCCTGTGGGACAGCTTGACGACAACACCGCTGTAGAAACATTAAATGACGCACAGAGATTCCGCAACGGTCTGTACTCCAATTCACGAAGCTTCAATACCAGCGGATTCTTCACTGTGCCCGAACTTCAGGCTGATATGTTCAACGGCCTCGTGATCAATGGTAACCGCAACGGTCCTATCGCTAACGGTGACGTTGTGCCAAGCAACGATGAAATCACGGCTTATTGGCAGTTGCTTTACGCAAATATCGCCAACTGCAACTACTATCTGGAAGTGATGCAGTCCCTATTGGAGAAAACCGAGGCTGCCAATGATGAAATCACTGCGGCAAAGATGAGACGATTCATCGGTGAAGCGCGTTTCTTCAGAGGATATTACTATTCAATGATGTTCGATCGCTTCTGCACTCTCTACTCTGAGGCTAAAGGCAATACCGAGGCTTTGGGACTGCCGATCGTGACTAAATGGGCTCCTACATCCAACCGAGATACCTATCCCGGACGAAGCACTATGAACGAGACCCTCAAATTCATCAATGATGACCTTCAGGCAGCCCTGGTGGCAATATCTGAATATGAGGAGACTGGCTACGATCCGAATGACGACAGCGCAGTGCGTGACGTAAACGAGCTCCTTGCTCCTAACGCACCTTACATTTCAAGCTGGGCCGTGCGCGCATTCCAGGCACGCTTGGCTCTATGGACAAGCAAATATCAGGAAGCTCTCGATCTTGCACAAAGCGTGATCAACTGCGGCGTGTACACCCTTGCCACAGCCAGCACATATAAGACCATGTGGACCAAAGATGCCTCTACAGAGGTGATATATCGTCCATACATGTCAAGCAACGAGCTAAGTAATTCGATTGGTAGCTCTTGGCTTGGCACCGAATCCACTCAAGCCGACTATATACCCACATCCACCGTTATCGAAGACTACGAGTCGTTCAGTAAATACGGCGCAGTTACAAAAAGATGGAGGGATACACGATACCTGGCATTTGTAGACTCTCGCACTCTGCAGAGTGCCTTTGGCGATACTGAAGCTCCATGCTTCGTGAAATTCCCCGGTAATCCTGACTTACAGGTAAGCTCCCAAGTCAACCTTATGAACATGCCCAAGACCTTACGACTTTCTGAAATGTACTTCATTGCTATGGAAAGCGCAATGGAGCTGGGTAAAGAGGATATAGCGAAAAACCTGCTTGATACATATATGATCAATAGAATGGGTGATAATAAGGTGCCGAGTGGGATACCACAGGGAGGTGCCGAACTTGTGGAATACATTCGTAAACAGCGTGGTCTGGAGTTCATCGGCGAAGGATTCCGCATAAGCGACCTCCGCAGATGGCATAAGGGATTCAACCGTGCAGGCGGAGCGGCTTATGAGAATGCCGAAATCTCGCCGCTACTCACAGCAGCCGGACTTAATGTGGTGTACACAAGTGACGACCCCAGATACACATGGCCCATACCCAACGATGAGCTTCGCGTGAATCCTCAGATGGCCGGACAGCAGAACCCCGGATATTAATAATCGCATAAAATTGGCTAACGCATCGCTCTCCCCGATTTTCGGCGGTAGCGTGAAAAAACTGAAAATACAATATGAAACTACTTAAAATATTCGCATTTGCGTCAGCGCTGTTTGCCATGGCTTCGTGTGCGGATTACGACTCTACTCCTGACAAGCCGGACACAAACACCGCAAATGGTGTGACAATCGAGATGTCACAGTCGCAAATATCATTTCTCGAAAGTAAAGGTGTGGTAAGGGTGCCCGTATCTGTTAAGGGTAAAGCCAACGGATATATCGTCGCTACTTGTAAGGTGGACGAGGTGGCCTCAAGTCCGGCCATGGAGGATTATCATTATTACCTCACCTCCCCCACAATATATATCGCTCCGGGCGACAGTACGGGATATTTCGAAGTGCGTCTTCGCGACAATAGAGAAATAAATCCTGCCCGACTCTTTACCATCACTTTGGCTGAAGTGTCAGGAGCATCTATCGGGAATCCCAACAACACTATAGTGACGATAGACGATAATGACGACAAGCCTTACGACCGTCTCGACGGTACATGGTATGTGGCCACCTCGGCATCGCAGTACAAGCAGCTCACTCTTGCGTCCTATACACCTGACGATCCCGCCTATGGATACAGCTACCGACTGGTGGGTATGTTCGGAGAAAACACTCTTGACGAAACCAACTCAGGATATTATCCTATCAATGTGTTCTTCAACTACAATGAGACTACAGAAGAAGGCTCTCTGCGCATACCTCTGTACCAGACTATCGGCCACTATACCCTGCAAGGACAGCAGCAACCGATACGTCTCGTAGGCTTAATGGGGAATAATCTCTACGCACAAGGCGACATCACTCTCACATGGAATTCTGATCAGACTGAGCTCTATATCGTATCCTCTCCTATGGGCAGCTCCTTCTATTTCAGTGCTATGGTATACGACGGCGACAGCGCTCTTGGGTCCCCGTTCAATACCGTTGAGAATGTCACCACACTGTACAGATCAATACCTAACTGACGATCTGCACTCCACACGAAATTCTGACGATTAGTGAGGCTCTCACTTATGATTGCCTCACTAATCGTAAATCTGAATCTCGCCTAATAAAGAATTATTAATTTAATTTTTGAATATTTGGGGACCGATTAGTTAAATAATGCATAAGTGATTGATTATGTGAAATAAAATTCTTACCTTTGCATATATAGTTATAAACCTAATCTTTTTTCGTAATCGTTCCCAAAATTTTAAGTGACCATGCCGTGAAGTGTGGCTATTTTTACGGCAGAATTTTTTTTAAAAGCAACACTATCAGAAACATTTTTCGCAACATTAACAAAGCATGAAAAAGTCGATAATACTACTCTCCTCGGTGCTCATTGGAGCTATGTCGGCATGGGCAGCCCCTATTGACCGGCAGACTGCTGCGGATGTAGCGCTCAACTTTTTGTCGCAGCAGTGGGGAGCTTCTTCTTCGCTGAAAATAAAAAGTATCGATGCGCTTGACAGCGACCTTTATCTCGTAAATTTCTCTCCTGTGGGTTATGCTATAATCTCAGGCGACGACACCACCAACCCTGTAATAGGCTACTCTACCGAAAGCTCGCTCGATATCAACAATATGCCCGGCAATATGGCATATATGATGGACGAGGCTGCTGAGGCTGTAAGAATCAATAAGGAAAATATCAAGACTCCCAACAAAAGATGGGAATCTTTCAAAAATGGACACTTCGCTCTATCACGCGCCGAATATAACGAACCCGTAACGCCGCTGATCAGCGTGGCTTGGGACCAGTCCGGTCTTTTTAACCAGTATTGCCCCGGCGAAGGCAGCAACAAGGCTCTCGTAGGATGTGTTGCAGTGGCTATGTCGCAGGCAATGAGCGTGCAGCGCTATCCTCTTAAGCCCATGGGCTTGATACAATATTCAACCCCCGGCTACGACGCTATCACATTGAACTATGACGAAGAGCCCGCTTATGACTGGAACGCCATAATCAATGGATCTAACGGATACAAGGAAGTGGCTCGCCTGCTTTATCATGCCGGTGTGTCGGTGCGCATGGAGTACGGATCCGATGCTTCGGGTATCCCCTCGACACAGCCCGACCGTATCGTAAACGCTCTGAAGAATACATTCGGCTATGGCACTGACGTCAAGCTATACTGGCGCAACCAAACCCGCGATTTTGAGGCTCTTCTCAAAAACGAACTTTACGCAGGGCGCGCTGTGATATTCAACGCCGTTGACTCTAAAAACGGATACGGCCACTCGTTCAACCTCGACGGTATCGACGGTAATGGCCTGTACCACGTCAATTGGGGTTGGGGCGGCTACGGAAACGGCTACATGGCTCTTGACAATCTCGGCGACACTCGCATGAACATGCTCTATGACTCAAATCACATGATGATCACCGGTATCGGTAGCCAGAACGTGACTTTCCGCTCAATAGCTCTTACCGACTACTATGTAGAGACCAACAAACCCGCAGGCACCGTAGTGGGCATGCTCCTCGTCAACGACGCTCCTGCCGCTTCTGACATCAAAGTGAATCTGACAGGTCCGTATATCAGCGCTTCAGGATCTTACGGAGAGGTGCCTTTCACCTATAGCGATGGCAAGATACTTACCACACGCACTATCAACAAGAGCGAAGGCCCGATTTACCTCAGAGTGGAGGTTGCCACAGCCGACGAAAGCGCAATTCTTCGTCAATCGTTCAACATAGATGTGGAGGACCAAAAATCAATCGATTGCCGCACTTCGATTAGCTACGACCGAGCCACAGGCGTAATGACATTTACTACACGCTATGGGGCCGAACTCACCCTTAAAGGTGCGGATGGAGCTGTTGTGCCTATGGCTAAGGATGAAATCCTGCCTGTCTACACCATCAGCCGCAGTGCTATACCCAACGGCGTAAACACCCTCGAGATGAAATTTGAAGGCCAAACAAAAGCTATCAAAATCAAAAAGTAACCCCTACGAGTGATTGCATCATACGTTTAAAACAATTTGACAGATACACAAAATGAAAAAATCATATAGCATACTTTTTTCGGCTCTTGCCATCGCTGGCATTTCGTCATGCAGCGATGATAAGATAGAGCGAGTGGATCTCCACCAGTACGACAGCGAAGTGGAGGTGACTATCTCTACCGCTGAAATACAGACACGCGCGGCTGTGACTGAGTTCGCATCTTCAGCCCAAATGAATATTTTCGCTAAGACCTACGATGATCTCACAGCTCCGGATATCGCAGAAGGCATCGTTGCCACATACGACGGTGCGAAGTGGACAATGGACCCGCCAGTCTACATCCACAGCGGCAGCAAACTGGCTTTCCTTTATGCCGTGTCGCCCTACGATCCTGCGTACACTGATCCCACTGCCATTCCTGTAGATATCACCAAGCAGGTTGACCTCATGTACTCCGGCTCTTGCGTGCCCGCATCCCGCACTACCAACAATGTGAAGATGACCATGAATCACGCTCTTTCGCTCCTTTCTATGAATATCATACCGGTTGGATATTCAGGTGCAGGCAAAGTGACATCTCTGTCTATCTCCGGAGAAGGTTCGGCTACATTCTACACACAAGGTACAATGAATGCCGAGAGTGGCGCAATCACTCTGACGGAGACCGGATCAGTGACAGTAGCCACTGACCGCACCGTCGAGCAGGGAGGTTGGACTTCCGGAATCCCCGGACTTTGGTCTCTCCCCTTCTCCACCAAGGGCGGTAATATACTTCTCACCGCCGTTATCGATGGCAAAGAGTATAAAGCTTACCTTCCCGAAGTGGATGTGCGCCAGGGCTACCAGTATATCTTCCGTTTGGCTCTCACCAACACCGGTCTTGAGTTTGACCCGGCTAAGACCGAGCGCATAGCCATGAATAAGACTACCGACGAAAAGCAGGAGTTCACAGGACACGGCAGAATAGTGCTTACCGTATCAGCTGCAGGCGCAAGCACTCCTGAAATCACAGGCAGCACGGTGTTTGGCACAGTGTCTACACCCACCGAAAGCCATTCTTATTCAGGCACCATTACACCCACCGGACTAAAAGCTGGCGATCAGCTCACAGTTGAGGCCTGGAATGCCGAAGGCTTCACAATATCTTCGTTAGAAGGCATCGAAACAATCGATATCTCTTCCTTTGAATAGGAGCATACAGAATACCCTACTTTACAGCAAAGGCTGCAACTTTCGGAGTTGCAGCCTTTGCCTATTTTAGATATTTATATATGCCTCAAAACAAAATTACCTGGCTGTGCCTTTTGCCGTTAATTAACAATATTGGCCCTGATGTGTCATCACTCGAATATATAGTCCATAACTTCTTCTATTCGGTCACCGGCTGTCCAGAATGAATCAGACTCAATGTAACTTTCAACCATGTAAGTTTGAGTTTCTTTAATGTAGGATTTAAGCAAGGGATATGATTCGATTTTGAAGTATTCGTCATGGGTGGTAATGTAGTGGCTCAGGTCTATCAGGCGGCATAATTCGTTGAGTAAATCTTCATTGTATGTTTTATCCCATTTAAATTTCGCAATAGTGCGCTTGAAGCCTTGGTAAGAGAGAAAAAGCCCCTCAAAAGCCGGAATATTAGCATATATCAACTTTTTTCCAGTCTCATTTTTCTCTACGCCTACTAATAAATACGGCAGACAATCAAGCAAATGCTTTTGTAGGTATACATTAAGAAAATATCTTTGCAACTCTGCGGATACACAATCGGCCACAGCCCAGATTACATCTTCATGTTTGCCTTCTGAGACGAGGCGTTCCAGTAGTTTAAATAGAAAACCGTCAGAACAAAGTCTGCCTCCATGTTCCCAATTCCTGATATGATGGTTAAATATGGCACATAGAATAAGAGGCCTTTCGGATTCGAGTATACATGAATCGTCTGCCGGCTCTTGGCCTTCAAACTTACAAAACTCTTCTCGTTTAAGAAAAGCAAGTGCCGCCAAATATTGGTGCGATTTTATGACATTTGCATATTTTCGATAATTATCACACTCGCCTATTTCTCTGAATGATGAAACTTTACGATTAGCTTTATATGCCTCAACCATGGTTTCCAGCAAAGGATAAAGCAACTCTACAGGATAAGTGCTTAATATCTCGCTAATCATCGATTCAAAGTTAGCCTCGCCGTTGATAGGCCAATTCTCCAATATGAATATCTTTAATGATTCAGCTTTAAATCTGCGTTCATCTTTTGAGCCTTCCTTTAAGATTGCATATTCTGAAAAAATAATGGATGGTATATAATTGTCCGGAAATATTCCGTCAAAATAAAGGTTGTAATAGCACGGATTGCTTATAAGCAACGTTTCGTTTTGCAGACCTCTGAACCGAGAGAAAAGAGTATGTAATAATTTCCTGGATGCTTCTTTATTGAATATTGCATCGTCTTTAAGAACATAATACGGCGTGTTTAATCCGAATTGATCTTCTTTTTCCAAGTATGTCTCCGGAGCTCCACCTATCATATTATAAAGAGTGATATCCGTATATTTTAAAAGTTCAACTATTAACCATTGTTTTATATCCAAGAAATGTTTGGTTTCTGAATCTTTGATTAAAGAGTAATCCTTTTCTATGGTATTGCAGAATCTTTTCATCTCCCTCAAAGTAGGGATATATTGCTTTATTGAGATTTGAGAAAAGGCTTCATACACGCTTATCATATTCCTCTTTCCCTCCTCAGTATTATCATTGAGAATTGAAGAAATATTCCTGGTTAGTTCGTCTAAAATTACCTTCTCATCTATGGGTTGCAGAGGATGTACCACATTAAACAACTTACCCATAAAGTCTTGACCACCATAGTCCTTTAGTTTGTCATTTGCCCTTTGTTGGTCGAAAGCTACAATAAAAACTATATTTGGGAAATCCACAATTCCCCTAAATATTGAGATAGTCTTCAGAAATTGGTCACTCGGCAATCTATCAGAGTCGTCTATAAAAACAACAATCGGCTTCTCCTGCCTTTTCAAAGCTGTCTTCAGATTATTTCTTCTATCCGTGTTTGTTTCAGAGTCAAAGAAATTGCGTATAGCTAATATCGACAGCCCAAACCATCCTGTTACATTGGTTACATTTATTTTATCAGCATAGCGTTTGAAAGCCTTACCCAATTGGTTGTTTTCTTTATTGATTTCTTTTTCAAGTCTGTCAAGTAAATCGTACACCACATCGGTCGAATTCTCAGTCCACGGGTCAAATTCGATACGGTGGCAGTCGGAGAGGCTTTCATGCAGAAAACCAAGGAATGTCGACTTTCCCGCTCCCCATTCGCCTGTAATAGCTATACCAACGGCATTTTCGCTGTGGGCATACTGCGTGGTGATAATATTTGCTAAAATATTAGCTTGCTTCCTATGCCCCAGTAGGTCCTCTACATTGATGATGTCCTCAAAATATAGTGAGGCGCTTTTTTGTTGACTTTGACCATCCACCTGATTATTCTTATTCTTTTTATAAAGAGATGTAATTATAGTAACTAACATCGCAGCAATGACAATATCAGCGTAATATGCCCATTGCAACACCGCCCAATGGAAGGGCACAAGGTGATATTGCTGGCTACCTAAACATCTAAATTCAAGATAAAACAGACTATATATCCCAAATATCACCATCACTCTCTTGGCTATCGGGGGTGCGTAGCACATATACCATATCGCAAACAGCGACAAGGTAGCGATTGAAATCCAATCAAATAAAGTAGAGGATATAATTGAACCAAAAAGTGGTAACCCCACCCATCTGAACCACATAGCGCTAACTGCCTCATCAAGAAAAAGAGAGACACCTATCACGGAAAGAAAACCTAAGATAATATTTATTGGTATCTTTACATCTCGTATTTTATTAAATCCTTGACGAATGCCCACAAATTTTAGAATGGATATATTATTTTTGATAAGAATGAATACATGTCAGCTTGCATTGTGCTCGACAAAGATACAATAAAAATCCAAATTACGCTATATCTGATGTTAGGAAAAGGCATTTTATAAAAAGCAATCTCTTCTCTGAACCTTTAAAATTCAGAAAAGAGATTGCTAGAAAGATAACTTATATATTTTAGTCTCTTCGGAAAATGTCTCGAGTGTAGACTTTAGATTCTACGTCATCCAAACAATTGTCATAACAGTGTGCTACTGCAGCTTTACTCTCGTTGGATCTCCCAATTCGCCGTATGCCGTTATGGTTAAAATGCCACTTTCTCGCATACGGTAGATCAACGGATATACCCTTAATCTCTCAACCGATTCCAAATTTATGAGATCATCGACACTGCACTCTCCTCCTCGATTTTTTATAAACTCTACAATGTTTTGCTTATCCCTTTCTGCGTAATTCATAACTATCTATTCTTATTTAAATTTGCGTTGTAAAAATATAGGTGCTTGTTGCGATTGGCGTCGCAAAAGTATTGGCGCTATGCGCTTTCTGACTGGGAGGT
>CAZJKZ010000032.1:0-26312 GCA_964546885.1 uncultured Bacteroides sp. | reverse complement strand
GTGTTAGCTCTGTACTATTTTGTGATATCGCTATGGGTGATTATTGAGTAGTTAGGAATTAATCGTCCCCTATAACCCCTTCGGCATACCACCCTTCTCCATCTATTATTATGGTATAGCATTCATTGGGAGCTATCGAGAACTCTGTGTTAACAGATGAGGAATAGTACACAACTGCACCAGAACAATTATACACGTACACATTGGCATCAATAGTGTCATCCGCAACTATTTCCACAAGATTAGCCTCAGTGTCGTAGATGATATCTATTGGCAGTTTCATTGGCACGCGTGGCACCTGTGTTTGAGTGCCCGGTTTGCTTTTTCGGTGGTACTCCATGAATATCCCGTGTTTTTCTGCTAATGCGCTGAAGACAGCAATGATCAGCGTAATTAATAAAACGACTGTTTTTTTCATTATTAAAAATTTGATTGTTAAACATGCACAAAGTTACAGCATTTAAAGTTTACATCAAAATTAAAAGTTTAACAATGCTATTTTTATTTATTTAATAATCAATAATATATAAAAATTTTAAGGTTAGAAGTTTACAAGGCGTCACAAAAGTTTAAAAACACCGCTTCCAAAGCCTTTCAGATGGCTTTGGAAGCGGTGTATGTTATCTCTTTCTTTAATGAGTGGCGTGTGTACGCCCTTACTCCCCTTCTATCTCTTTCATCTTATTTCTGACAAAGACGGCAATATTGGTGTCATGGCTGTCCATTCCAAGCTTCCGTCTAATTTCGCTACTCATGGCGTAGTGGCGTTTTATCTGTGTGTACTCTCCAATCTCTTTCCCAATCAATCCGATTGCATAGAGGCTAAGATAGTTGATCTCATCCACTGTAAGGCCGTGTGACTCGAGATATCCGATAAATTTAGGGTAGAGTGCCGTGAGCACCATACGGGTGGAGTTCATGAACTCGTCTTTCTTTACTCTGACCGACTCCAACCACTTTTTGTATGGGATTGCGTGCTTTTCGTTGTTTGTAATCTCTTTTGCCAATAATCCGTTCAGCATATCAAGCCGCAATTTGACCACCCGCATCAACTGCGGATCCACCACGGCCTTCCTGCCAAGGAACTCTTTAAGATTGTCACGCTCGATTTCAAGCCGGTCTATCTCCATACGCAGAAGCTCTGACTCCATCTCCTTCCGGCTTCTTTCAGCTGCGAGCCGCTTATTCTCCTTGTCCAAATTTTCAGCCTCCAAAATCTTTTTGTTACGTTCAAGCTCCGCTTTTTCCTTCTCCTTGTCCAAATTTTCAGCCTCCAAAATCTTTTTGTCGCGTTCAAGCTCCGCTTTTTCCTTCTCCTTCTCTACAACTGCGTGCTTTTCTTGAAGCAGTCCATTCCTATAATACAGCAAAGCGCAAATTAGCAGCATAATAAGGCATCCGAGCGAAATTGCCCAAATCATTTTGTCCCGGTTCTGGACACGGATCATATTGTCAATTTCGATTTTGTGCTTTTTTTCGGCGAACAACAAGTCCTTGGAGAAAAGATCTTTTTGGTAGCCCTCAAGCATCACTGAGTATTTGTTGTACAAATCATACGCCTGTCGGTATTCACCTTGCTTCTCTAAGATATCAATCTTTATTGATAAAAATTTAAGAGAATCGAGAACAGAGCCAGGAACCTCAATATCTGAAATGGCACTCATGGCTTTGTCCAACTCTCCAGTTCTGACATAGCCATAAGCAATATTTAGAGCGTCCTCATCAGACACATACGATATATCGCACTGGGCTATTAATGATTGTAGTTCTTCCAGTGTCCCGAACTCAAGCAAATACGACAATTTCGACGAAAAGAGACAATAGTTATCATCATAGCTTAATGACGCGCAGATATCCATTATGCTGTCGGCCTCAGCCCTGTCCGACATCATAATGCAGCCGTCAAGAGCATTTATATAGCTTCTGAGTTCCGGGATGGTTTTTCCAAGCTTATGGTATAGTGTGGCAGCGTCCAGACTGTTGTTGATATATTCGTTAAGCTTATATTCCTTGAAGAATATTACAGCCTGCGCTCCCAAAACACGCGCTAACGACAATGTGTCTGTCACCGAAGCCCTAAAATCTAATGCCTTTAGGAATTTATCCATCGCATCGTCTTCGTTTCCCATATTCTGATAGATACGCCCCTGGTAGTAATATGTTTTTAGCTTTTCGTCGGGCGAGCCTTTCTGTAGATAATAGTCTATGGCCGGCTGCAGCACGTCAAAAGTAGTGGTGTCAATATAGTTTTTGTCGAGCGCCATTGACATCAGCAGCGCGTAGCGCGCCTTCTCCTCATCGCCATTCAAAGTAGAGCAGTCGATTCCTTGAAGAAGGGCAAGGGCCGAGTCGGGCCGCTCCTCCATCACGGCATCGGCGTGGTCGAGGGTGTTCCGGCTTTCAGAGTGGCGGCTGCATGCACCGCCCAACAGTAGAATGGCAACAGCAAGTATGTAAAGAAGATATTTCATAATATATAGGCCGAGGGCGGCCTGCGGTCTACCTCCCAGTCAAAGAGACCGTTCAAAGAATGATTTTAATACTCACAATTTGTTTTAGGTGTATGTATGACGTGCATTTGGCATTTTGCGCAGTCGAAATCAAGGCGGTAACGTACTGCACCGGAAGAAATGAAGAGCTTTTTAGGTAGCGACTGACCTTCTTTCTCTTTAAGGCAACATCCGAGCTCGCGACGCAGACAATAGCGGGTGGTCATCACAGTGATTTCGTCATCAGACGGGTGAGGCGTGATTTCAAGGGCTTTCTCGGCTATAGAAGCACCGTGGTCGAGGTAAAATTTTCCGGCAAGGCGATTTGCCACGTTGTCATGGTAGGAGAGAGAAGGTGAGGGGTAGGATAGCACTTCTGCAGACTCCTCTCTGCGTTCTGAGCGAGAATATGAGTCAACAATCGCCCGCTGCAAGGCATCGGTTGCCTGGCGCCGCAGACGCGAGAGTATCGACGCAGGAACAAACACATCATCGGGCACGGCATCTGTGTATCCAGAGACCGCAAAAGGCGTATCGCCCATTTTTCTTAATTCTCTTTTACGCAATTCGCGCTGCGGGCTCTTGGCAGTGTCGGGGCTGACCTCAATTGATGCAGTTGCCTTTACGCCGTTTTCAGACGTAAGAGTTAGCGACAGTGAGCGGGTGGGGGAATTGATATCTTGAGAAATTGAGAGACTTGTGTCAACAGAGATGATGCGCTCCGCAGTATCCGACGCCATAAGGGTGTCGTATTTTATGTCACGATTACGGTAGAGAACAGTGCCACGAGGGATGTTTACGGGAGCGAGGGCGTGTAGTGTGTTAGCCTCCACACGATTGAGATGGAAACCGGCATATTTGCCGTCGGCGTCGAAATAGCCCAAGCCATCGCCGTTGTTAAGCTGTTTTAACGGCTTTATTATAATCCTTTTACCATCGCAACGCACTACGGTGGCCACGCGCTCACCCACCCATTTGGGCGTGTCAAGATTAGCCATCTTAGTGGCTTTCTCGGGCTTACCGTCGATGAAATATGACGTGTAGCCGCGGTTGAATGTCTTTTCGAGGTCGGGAGAGAATGAGAGGGTGGTTTTGCCGTAGCTTGAGCGGCAGTACTTATCCGGGTATTTACTGATAATTTCATCGATGGCTTGGCGATAGGCAGCCGTAGTGTTTTTCACATAAGCCACATCTTTCAGGCGCCCTTCTATTTTGAAACTCGAAATACCGGCATCAGCCAAGCGCTCTATGTCGTTGATGCGACAAAGGTCGCGGAGAGATAGCAGATGCTTGTCGCTCAGCAGCACTCGGCCGTCTTCGTCGGTAAGATCATAGGATAAGCGACACATCTGGGCGCATTCGCCTCGGTTTGCGCTTCGACCTTTTGCCAAAAGACTTGCCTGGCAGTCGCCGCTATAACTTACGCACAACGCGCCATGTACAAAAGCCTCAAGCTTCACATCCGAGGGCACCACATTGCGCACTTCGCGTATCTGATTAAGCGAAAACTCACGCGGCAGCACGAGCTGCGAGAATCCAATGGAAGCGAGAAATTTAGCCTTTTCAGGTGTGCGTATATCACATTGTGTGCTTGCGTGCAGATCTATTGGCGGAATATCCATTTCCAAAATCCCCAAATCCTGCACAATAAGAGCGTCAACCCCGGCATTACGCAAATTCTTGATATTTTTTTGCACCTCGCTGATCTCACTATCGTAAACTAAGGTGTTGAGCGTGACGTATACCTTAACTCCGTAAAGGTGAGCAAAGCTCGTCAGGGAGGCTATATCCTCTATGCTATTAGTTGCCGCTGCTCTGGCTCCATGACTTGGACCTCCGATATATACAGCGTCAGCTCCGTGCAATATAGCCTGGCGCGCAATTTCAGCATTGCGCGCCGGTGCTAATAATTCAAGTGGGGTAGGTTGCATAAATTATTTCATTGCTAAGTCGCCGGTGTTTTTCAGCACGGCCTGTTGCAATGCATAGAGTCCTTCTTGTGATTTTTCAACGAGCATCATTTCGCCGCCAACGTTGATTTTTACATGATTGGCATCAACCATTGTCATCAGAGGATAGTTTTCGCCGGATTTTCCGGTGAGGCTCCATGTCTGTGAAGGGGCGTCGAAGTCAAGACGCACTGTTGATTTGTCTGTCATAGAAGTGATGGTATATCCCTTTGAATCTCTTTCTACCAGATATTTGCCATCTTTACCGTCGATTACCGACTTTTGACTTGTCACTGGCGACGAACCGCTCCAGAATTCGATGCTGTTGAGCACAAGTATGTCGGCTAAGGCACTCACCTCGTAGACGGGGATAATCCAGAATACGGCGAATACTAATTCGTTGACAAATTTGTTATTAATGTTGTTGTTCCAGCTAAGGAGCTTATTGGTCAGGGCAAAACTGCCGATGCACGAAGATAGCGACATCGAGGCAATCAGCGTGCATATCACGCCGGCGGTGAGCATTTTCTTTTTCATTTCAGTTGAGAAATTTAAGTTAATAATGGTGGTTATTTAGCTTTTGCGGCGAGCTCTTCGCTGCCGGCTGTTAGTATTCGAAAGTGCCGTTCTCGCTTATGATTGTAAGGTGGGTGTGGTCGCTGTCCTCAACACGGCCTACGATTTTGGCATCTATGCCGAAGCTGCGTGCAATGTCGATTACAGTCTGCGCGTTTTCGGGCGCAAGGTAGATCTCCATACGGTGGCCCATATTGAACACCTTATACATCTCCTCCCACGGTGTGCCGGATTGCTCCCAAATGGTGCGGAATAGTGGTGGGATGGGAAATAGATTGTCCTTTATAATATGCTTATTTTCTACAAAATGCAGTATTTTGGTTTGGGCGCCTCCTGAGCAGTGTACCATGCCATGGATTTCTGGACGCATCTTATCCAAGATAGCCTTTACCACCGGGGCATAAGTGCGAGTGGGAGAAAGCACGAGTTTGCCGGCGTTGAGCGGGCTGCCCTCTACAGCGTCAGTAAGGCTTAGTTGGCCTGAGTAAACGAGTTCTTGAGGCACCGCTGCGTCATAGCTCTCGGGATATTTCTCGGCAAGATATTTGCCGAATACGTCGTGGCGAGCCGATGTGAGTCCGTTGCTGCCCATGCCTCCGTTATACTCTTTCTCATAGGTTGCTTGCCCGTAAGAAGCAAGACCCACAATCACGTCGCCGCCTTTGATATTGGCATTGTTGATTACATCCGAGCGACGCATGCGGCATGTCACGGTAGAGTCAACGATGATCGTGCGCACGAGGTCGCCCACATCGGCTGTTTCGCCTCCTGTGGAGTATGCGTTCACCCCCTGGCTGCGTAGTTCGGCAAGCAGCTCCTCGGTGCCATTGATTATTGCTGAAATCACTTCGCCGGGGATAAGGAGTTTATTGCGGCCAATGGTGGATGACACTAAGATATTGTCGGTGGCACCAACGCATATCAGGTCATCAATATTCATGATAAGGGAGTCCTGGGCAATGCCTTTCCATACGCTTAGGTCGCCGGTCTCTCGCCAGTAGATGTAGGCAAGGGATGATTTAGTGCCCGCGCCATCGGCGTGCATTATGTTGCAGTATTCCGGGTCGCCGCCTAATATGTCAGGTATTATCTTGCAGAATGCCTTTGGATAAAGGCCCTTGTCTACGTTCTTGATAGCGGAGTGCACATCTTCCTTGGATGCAGACACACCGCGGAGATTATATCTTTGGTCCATATTTACAATGAATTTACTTCTTTACTGAATAGTCGCGAGAGTAGCGCAGCATCTGGTCGGTATAGCTCTCGTCGTAATTTAACTGTATATCGATGATTTCTCCGTTTTCATCGACAACGGGAGTGTACACAGGATTTACGAATCCTTTATAGGGTGCTATATCGAGCTTGGCATAGCGGTCGAGCACCTCCTTGTGGATTTCAGGATCCACCTTTACAGCATAGGTCTCCACTAATTGGCGCCCTGCCTCGTAGTCACCTTCGCTCTTGATGCGCTGGATTTCGCTGAGGAGGTTGCCGAATAGAGTGCGCAGCTTCTCGTAGTCGTTGATTTGTATGTAGGTCTTGCCGTCCTTTTTCACATACTCTATCACGTTATCTGCTTTGCCGTGCTCGTAAGCCCATTGGCTGATGAGTTTGCGGTTACGCATATGGGCCTCCTCGATGTCTTTGCCCGGCTCAATTCGGGTGAGCTGGGTCATGAGTCCGTTGAGAATATATTTATAGTATTCGGCTTTGTATGCGTCGGGGTTGTCGATGAGGCCGAGTTCGATTAGCTTTTGGTCGGGCAGATAATAGAGAGCGAAGAGGTCGGCGCGGGTCTCTTCAAGTGTGCTTCCGTGAGCTTTGAGCGCATCAGGGTCCACACCGGGGAGCAGACGGCCGGATCCGTGGCCGAGACATTCGTGAAGGTCAGTGTGTAGATTATCGGTCAAATACAGATATTGCTCAAGCAGTTTTTTTGTGTCATTGTCCACCACAAATTCTTCGTTGAAGCCATTTCCGTGTGAGGCTTCGTCATAAGCCTTAGTGATATTGTCGATGGTCACGGATTTTGAGCCATGCTGGGCGCGTATCCAGGTGCTGTTGGGTAGATTGATGCCTATCGGAGTTGCGGGATATGAGTCACCGGCGAGTATCGCCGCTGTTATGACCTTTGCGCTCACACCCTTCACCTTGTCCTTACGGAAGCGCGGGTCAACCGGCGAATTGTCCTCAAACCACTGGGCATTTGCGCTCAGGGTCTCTGTACGCGCGCTGGCTTCATCATCTTTGAAATTCACGATTGACTCGTATGCTCCTGTCATGCCCAATGGATCGCCATAGCTCTCTATGAATCCATTGATGAAGTCAACTTTCGATACAGTGTCTTCGGCCCATACAATAGAGTATTCATCGAATGTCTTGAGATCGCCTGTGGTGTAGTAGTCAACGAGAAGTCCGATTATGCGACGTTGGGAGTCGTTTTGGGCATATTGCTTGGCCTTGTTGAGATTCTCCACAATTTTGGTGATTTGCTCAGAGTACAAGCCGCCTATTTTGTAAACCTCCTCGTGCAACTTTCCGTCGAGTCCGCGTATCACCTTGCTGTTCAGACCATAACTTATAGGCGTAAGATTTGTGGTGTCTTTGAGTGATGCGTAGTAGGCTTCCACTTCTGCCTGAGTGATATCATCGCCGTAAAGGTTGCAGGCTGATGTCTGTATCAGATCCGCATTATCAGCCTGGTTGACGCGTTTGGCGAGGTATGTCGGGTCGAACACTACACGCACATACTCGTCGGCTTCTTCGCCCACCACGCCTGTGCGCTGGAGCTGCGATGTGAAGAACTCCTGTGAAAAATCGGGAGTGAACTTATCCATAGAGTAATGGTGATGGATGCCGTTGCCGAACCACACCTGCTTCATGTATTTTTCAAACGCCTTGAACTCGGGCGATTCGCGGTCGCCATCGTAGGATGTATATATGCTTTCGAGCACACTGCGTAGAGGAAGATTTACTTCGCAATTCTGGTCCCATAGTATGTCGCGTCCCCACAGAGCGGCTTCTGTGAGATAGTAGACATATTTTTTCTCGTCAAGCGAGAGTTTATCGAAATCTTCTACTTGGTAGCGCAGTACTTCGATGTCGGCAAAGCGGTCAGCGGTGTAGTCGAAATCCTTTTCTTTGCTGCCCGAGCATGCGGTAATTGTCAATGCCATAGCTATGGATAATGTGGTTTTATTCATGATATGTGTATATTGTATTAATTGGTTTTGCACATAATCTGTGGTGTCTACTCTACGTAAAGGACGAGACCCTTTAGATATTCGCCTTCGGGGTGATAGATATTCACGGGGTGGTCGGCAGGCTGAGTGAGCTGATGAAGGATACGCACCTTGCGTCCTGTCTGGGCGGCTGCTGAGAACACCGCTAAGCGAAATTGCTCGCGACTTACGGCTTGGGAACATGAGAATGTGAAAAGAATACCGCCTGGAGCTATTCGTTCGATCGCAGAGGCATTGAGACGCTGGTAGCCGCGCAGAGCATTGCGCAGGGCACTCCTGTGCTTGGCAAAGGCCGGAGGATCGAGGATTATAAGATCATAATCGTCCTTGCCTATGCGATCAAGGAATTTGAAAGCGTCCTCGGCGTATGATGTATGGCGTGCGTCGTCAGGGAAGTTTAGCGAGATGTTGGCATCTGTGAGTGATATTGCCTTTGCCGAGGAGTCAACGCTGTGCACGAGCGATGCGCCGCCGCGCATGGCGTAGACAGAGAAGCCTCCGGTGTAGCAGAACATGTTAAGCACCTTTCGCCCTCCACTATAGTGCTCAAGAAGCGACCGGTTGTCGCGCTGGTCCACGAAAAATCCTGTCTTCTGGCCGCGCAGCCAGTCCACATGAAATTTCAGACCGTTTTCTATAGCGATGTCGGTGGTGTATCCGCCGATTATATAGTCGTTTATCGGGTCGAGGTGGGCTTTGTAGGGTAGGGTGGTCTCACTTTTGTAGTACACATTGGCTATATCGAGGTCCTGCAGCTGCGTGAGAGCCTGGGCAATGATTTTGCGTGCGAAATGCATGCCGGGGCTGTGAGCCTGCATCACGGCGGTGCTCCCGTAAACGTCCACTATCAGTCCTGGCAGGAAGTCGCCCTCGCCGTGCACAAGGCGGAAAGCCTGGTTTTCGGGAGTGCGTATGCCCAAGGCTTTGCGCATGAGCCATGCTTGCTTCAGGCGCGAGGCATAGAAGGCTGCATCGATCTCGACATCGCCAAAGTGGAGCAGACGTACAGCAATGCTGCCTATCTGGTAATGACCTACGCCTATTATTCTGCCGTCGTGGGCGATAATCTTTACAATATCGCCCTCTTCGATGCCGGGCTCGGAGCGGTCGATGGCTCCGGAGAATACCCAAGGATGAAAGCGGTCAAGCGACTCTTCCTTGCCTTTTTTTAGTCGTATTTGCTTATATTCCATATATTTTTAAATCAGTCATCACTGCAATGCGCGTAATATATCGTTGCCGTTGGCATAGATGAGAAGCAAGAACAGGAATACAAAACCTATGGTGTTGGCCACCTCGAGGAATTTGTCGCTCGGTTTGCGGCGAGTGATTATTTCCCAGAGTAGGAAAAGCACATATCCGCCGTCGAGCGCGGGGATGGGGATGATGTTCATGAAGGCGAGGATTACCGACAGGAATGCCGTAATCTGCCAGAAAGAATACCAATCCCACTTCTCAGGGAACAGACCGCCGATAGCACCGAATCCGCCCACCTGCTGGGCTCCTTCCTTTGTGAAAACCAATTTAAGCGATGACACATAGGTGGCAAGTTGGTCAGTGCCGATTTCCCAGCCGCGGGGCAGGGCGGTGAACACATTGTATTTCACCTCTTCTATGGGATATATTGAGCTTATTGGACGCAGCTGGATGCCGAGTTTGCCGTTTTCGGTGAGGGTGGCCTTTACGGGTACCTCTACTCCTTCACGTAGTGCGACTACTTCTACCTCCTCGCCCTTGTGAGCCTCGAGAGTGGCGAAAAATTCGGTAAGCGAGGGTGTGGTGTCATTGGCCACTTTGATGATTCGGTCGTTTTCCTGAAGTCCCGCTTCCATTGCGGGCATACCTTTCTGCACCTTGTCGATATACACGGGTGTTCGGTAAATCACAGGTGTCTCTTTGACATTAGCTATGCTGCCGAGCAGATCGTCGGGTATGGTGATGGTGACATGGTCGGTGTGGTTTCTCAGCACCTCCACTTTAGCTCCGGGCTGTATCATGTCCCATATCATTGTCCGGTCTTTGGCATCGGCCTTTTTTCCGTTGATGCTAAGAAGCACGTCTCCGTTCTTGAATCCCACATCCTGAAGGGCGGGCATATAGTCCATGCCCTCATAGGCTTCTTGGAATGGCACCACGCGGTCGCCCCAATGGATGGCTATGCCTGCATAGATTACTATAGCAAGAAGAAAGTTGAAGAGTACGCCTGCTACCATAACCAGAAAACGCTTCCATGCGGCTTTTGAACGAAATTCCCAAGGCTGAGGCTCACTGGCAAGATCAGATGCGGATTTTGTCTCATCTACCATACCAGCGATGTCGCAATAGCCGCCGAGAGGGAGCCAGCCGATGCCGTACATCGTGGCTGCCCAGCTGGGATTGCCTTTTCTGTTAGTGTCGGAGTGCTTACGCACTTTAATAGTGACCAGGGCTTTATCCTCTTCGCGGATTACGTGCTTTGGATCCTTGGGGTTAGTCACCTTTTTTGTCCAGGATATCAGTTCCAGCTTGCCTTTGGACGGGTAATATTTAAGAAGCGAGAACCAGGGGTTGAAGAAGAGGTAGAATCGGTTGACCCTGATTCCAAAAATACGTGCGAAAATATAATGGCCGAACTCGTGAATCGTCACCAAAAGGAGAAAAGCGACGATAAGCTGGAAGGCCTTCATCAAGAATGTTTCCAATTGTCAGTTATTTTATTTAAAGTTAGTGATTTATTGTATTGATTATCTCCTGAGCCTTGATGCGCGACTCAGCGTTGGTGGCCACATAGTCGACATATGTCGGAGAGGCAATGTAGGGTATCTGCTGCAGTGTACGCTCGATTACGTCGTAGATGTCGAAATAGCGTATTTCGCGGTGCAGAAAAGCTGCCACGGCCACTTCGTTGGCTGCATTGATCACGCAAGCCACGTTGCCACCCTTCTCAAGCGATAAGTTAGCGAATCCGAGGCAGGGAAATTTCTCCATGTCGGGAGCATAGAACGTAAGCATCGACATTTGCTCGAGGGTGAGAGGCGGAAGTCCGTAGTCAATGCGTTCGGTCTCGCCCAAAGCGTAGGCTATGGGCAGACGCATGTCGGGTGTGCCGAGCTGCGCTTTTATTGCGCCGTCGACGTATTCTACCATTGAATGTACAATGGACTGAGGATGCACCACTGCTGTAATCTTTTCAGGAGCCATGCCGAAGAGCCATTTTGCTTCGATGATTTCAAATGCTTTATTGATCATGGTGGCAGAATCAATTGTGATTTTTGCCCCCATATTCCAGTTGGGGTGCTTTAGGGCGTCCTCCACGGTTGCTTTCTCAATTTGTTCGCGTGTCCAGTTGCGGAACGGGCCGCCGGAAGCAGTGATTATTAGGCGACGTACCTTATCATGGTCTTCGCCTTGCAGACATTGATAAACGGCAGAATGCTCTGAATCAACAGGGTAGATTTGTGATTTGGAGTCGGAAAGTAGACGAGTGATGAGCTCGCCAGCCACCACTAAAGTTTCTTTGTTGGCAAGGGCTATGTTTTTTCCGGCCTTAATGGCGGCGATCGTAGGGGCCAGTCCGCTATATCCTACTGTGGCCGTTACCACGGTGTCAATATAGTCGGCCTTTACCGACTCTTCGAGAGCCTTGTCGCCGCAGGCTGTTTCTATCCCGGCAGGAGCAAGAGCGTGGCGTAGAGCGGGGTATTTGCTTTCGTCGGCAATAATAGCCACGCGTGGGCGGTGGCGAAGCGACGACTCTATGAGTTCGTCTACTTTTGAGCCGGCACTAAGCACCACGGCTTCGTACTGATTTGGGTTTCGGCTAATTATGTCAAGTGTTTGGCGTCCAATCGAACCGGTACAGCCAAGCACGGCTATTCTTTTTTTCATTGCTTAAGTGGCTTTGTGCTTAAGATGTGTATTAATTTGCAAAGTTACAAAATATTACATTATCCACCTAAAATTAGTCGCTATAAAT
The DNA here is from genome assembly GCA_964546885.1 of uncultured Bacteroides sp. Classification (GTDB taxonomy): domain Bacteria; phylum Bacteroidota; class Bacteroidia; order Bacteroidales; family Muribaculaceae; genus CAG-873. Next base: position 14,101 of record CAZJKZ010000032.1, on the reverse strand, counting down.
CGTCAAATCGCTTTTTTTCGTGCCGTTTTTTTTAGCCATACCAATCTTTGCCAAAATTAAATTCCAGGTTGGCATTAGTGTTGAGATACGATCCGTGTTTACCGCCCCCTATCCTTCATACGCCTTGAAACCAACATAATTGGCCAAACGCACATATGCGACTAATTTTCATCGCTGTTACATTATAATGGCGTGGCGGTTTCGGACTTGTCAATGTTGCGAATCTCGTTGGAAGCCGCTCGGTACTGCGATGGTGAAATGCCATAGCTCTCTTTAAATGCCCTCTGCAGCGTGCGCACCGTGCCAAACCCCAACTTGACGGCTATGCCGGCAATTGTCGCATCCGGTTCGGAATCGAGGATTCTGCGTGCCTCTTCTGTACGAAAAGAATTGATGTAAAAATGTACTGAGCAGTTGCGCTCATTGCGGATCATCTGTGCAAGTGTCTCTTGAGTGATGCCGAGAAAATCGGCGAGTTCCTTACGGCTGAGTGCGGGGTCGGTATAGGGGCGATCCACGATCATATGCTTGTCGAGCCGCTCAATGTCAGACGTGTCTTCTGCGTCTTGATTGTCTTCTGCGATACTTTGCAGCTGACTCTGCTCTTTGCGGTCGTATTCATGCAAGCGTTCCACCAACAGGCGGTTGCGTTTCTTTTCTGCAACGGCATGCCTGAGCGTTACGACTAATAGAATGAGGAGCAAAAGGGCCACTGATCCAAGGCCAAGAAGTTGGATTCTGCGTGTATGTAGCTCTTTTTGGTTTAGTTCTGAACGGTAAAGCACCGTAAGGTCGTGAAGTCGACTGTTGACAAGCTTTGTCGACAGTGAGTCGTGGTAAGCAATGTATTTAGAATAAGTTCGGGCACTTTCCTCATGTAGTCCGGCCACATTCTCAATATTGGCTTTAAGCTGGAGATCAAGGAGATAAAACCACGGGAAAGAGGTGTGAGTATGTAGCAGCGTGTCTACATCGGCAAGAGCTCCGGCGTAATCGCCCTTTGCCGTGCGCACCCGGCTGCGTGTGTCGTAGAAGTGTTCGTAGGCATTTGCGGGCAGTCCGCTTTTCATTAGCCGCGACGCACTGTCTAGGAGTGTTTCAGCCTCTTGTATATTACCATAATTTAAGGCGTTGTCCGCCTCAAAAGCAAGGGCAGTCACGGGATAGTGCCCTGTGGGGTCATTCCAAGAGTTGGAGTCTATGCAACATTTTACAAGCTCGGCGTAACGGTTGCCTGCCTGCACCCTTGCAGAGGTGTCAGCATTGGCTTGCGCTATTATATGAATCCATTCATTAATGCTGGTTGCTGTGCCGAAGTGTGGACCTGAACGCAAGGGATCGGTGGTGTAGGGTAGAGCAGACAAGGCTTCGTCTAAAGCACTGTCAGTCTGCGACAACTTATACAAAATCTGTGCCCTGACGCGCTTTGCCATTGCTATTGCAAGAGAATCTTCTTCAACGAAGGCTTCACGTTGCATTCTTACAGCGAGAGAGTCGGCCTCAGAGTATCTTCCGTCGGAAAAAAGGCGATCGATCAGCACGTTGACAGCCCCGAAATAGCAAGCGTCTTTTCCTGACCGGCGCATGCTGTCGATAATAACCTCCATCTGCGGCAACACCGCAGGATCGCCCGGATTAAAATTTTGAAGATGTTGCACTGTCAGCACTCTTCTCAATGCCTCTTCACGGTCATACGACTTTTTCTCTCTGTCGCAGCCGACACAGAGAAGGGCAATGATACAAATCCAGTAAATAAAAAAACGTTGCAGACACATAAATTAAAAGAATGTGGCTGCAAAATTAATCATTTTTTGCGAAAAGCCCTTAGCATTTAGAAACTTTTCATATTTTTCACCTTAATGTGAACTGAAGTAAAGGAAGAATTTCCGAAACAGGCTGAAGGTCCAGGGTAAAAATATGATAAAAAATCCTTATAGTGTACGGAAATGTGTTTGAAATGACAGAAAAAATTCGTAAATTTGCATATTCTGAGCAAGTAAAGTCTTACATATAATAATATATATAATCGAATTGAAGCTATGCATACTCTTCAATTTCAGGCAACTCGACATACAAAGTTCTTGGAAAAACAAGGGGCAGCTTGTTCTTGCGGGTATGTGTCAGCTATAGCTTCAATAAGGTCTCTCCGGATAAAAATGCACAATTTAAACTTAATCAATATCTTAATTAACCTTAATTCCCAATGTTGAAAAGAAGATTAGATGGAAAGACATTAGGCACGCTATTCGTGCTCCTATTGTCGTTGTGCGTTTCAGCATTCGCTCAAAGCAGGTCTGACGAGTGGACGCTGAATCCCTCTCTCTACCGCTATGACATGAGTCTCTATTTCAGTCTGGCACCAGATGAATATGAGAATCTCGATCTCTATGAGATCGGTGCCTTTTACGGTGACGAATGTCGCGGCGTGGCTGAGAAACTGGATTTGCCAAATGGCGAAAGCTGCCTGTACATGCGTGTGCGCAGCAACGTAGCCTCCGGCGAGACCCTGAGCATGTGGCTGCGTGACAAAAAAACTGGCACCACATATTCGCTTAAAGGAAAAGAAGGCAAGGAGCTGGATTTCCAGGCCGACGAGATGCTCGGAACTCCGTCGGAGCCTTATAAGCTAAATGTTTATTTTAATGTGACCGTAGCAACAGATGGTCGTGGTACAGTGAATTTCGAAAACGGTGAGTATGCCGGCGGTACTACTATCAACCTGACTGCAACGGCTAATGAAGGCTATCACTTCGACAAATGGAGCGATGGCAACACTGATGCCTCCATACAGTTGACAGTGAATAGCGACATCGAGCTTACTGCCCAATTCGCTCCCAACGTCTATACTGCTGTGTTCAAGATCGACGGCGTAACTATCGCTACTCTTGATGTGACTTATGCAGAACCAGTGCCCTCGCCCGCTGCACCGGGCAAGGAGGGATATATGTTCGCCGGATGGAGCGATATTCCCGCCACCATGCCCGCCCGCGACATAGAGGTGAACGGAGCGTATATTCCCACCCTATATAATGCAGTGTTCAAGATTGACGGTGAGGTAGTCGCAGCTCTCAATTTTGGGACTGATGCCGCTATCGTGGCACCGGAGGCTCCCGAAAAGATCGGATACACATTCAACGGATGGGACAACCTTCCCGCCACCATGCCCGCAGGCAATATCGAGATCACCGGTAGCTACAGCGTCAACTCATACTATATTACCTTTATTATAGGTGAGGAAAAGATCGCTGAGTCACTGGTTGCTTTTGGTTCGAATATTACTGCTCCCGAAGCTCCAGCCAAGGATGGATACCAGTTCTCAGGTTGGCAGAACCTACCCGAGACAATGCCCGCTCGCGACCTTGACGTAATAGGTGAATATCAGCCGGTAGCATACAATGTGAACTACATCATCGACGGTGAGATTGCATCCTCTCAGCAAGTACCGTTCGGAACAGAAATTACTACCCCCGAAGCTCCTGCCAAAGAGGGATACACTTTCGATGGATGGAAGGATGTGCCCGCCACGATGCCCGCTGCTGACATCACTGTTAACGGCAGCTACTCTGTGAATACATACAAGGCTACATTCACCATCTCAGGCGAAGTGGTGGCAGAGATGGACGTTGTATACAATACAGCAGTAGACGCACCCGAAGCTCCAGCCAAGGATGGTTACGCCTTCACAGGATGGCAGAATATCCCCGAAACAATGCCTCCGTTCGACATCACTATTGAAGGCAACTATACAGTGAACACTTACAATGCTTACTTTGTGATTGACGACACCACAGTAGCCACCGTGCCTGTAGATTTCGGGTCAGCAATCACCGTGCCTGAAGCTCCCGCCAAGGAAGGATACGCCTTCACAGGCTGGAAAGATGTGCCTGCCACCATGCCTGCTGCCGATATCACTGTTAACGGTAGCTACATAATAAATACCTACAAGGCGATCTTCACCGCTGACGGTGAAATAGTGGCCTCCATTGATGTGGAATACAACTCTGCTGTTACCGCTCCCGAGGCTCCCGCCAAGGAAGGATACACATTCACAGGTTGGCAGAATATTCCCGAGACTATGCCCGCTCAGGACATTGAGATTCTCGGCACATATGATGTAATAGCTTACAACGTTACATTCAAAATCGACGACGAGGTTTTAGCATTCGGCGCAGTTGACTTTGGTGCCTCCATCGTTCTCCCCGAAGCTCCTGTAAAAGAGGGCTACACCTTCACCGGATGGCAGAATGTGCCTGAGATGATGCCCGCTCAGGACATTGAGATCAGTGGCTCTTACAGCATCGACACATACAAAGCAGTCTTCAAGATCGACGGCGAGGAGATCGCCACAGTAGATGTCGAGTACAACTCATCAGTAGCAGCTCCAGAGGCACCTGCCAAGGAAGGCTACACCTTCACCGGATGGCAGAATATACCCGAGACTATGCCTGCATTCGATGTTGAGGTTCTCGGCACATATTCAGTAAATGTATACAATGTATCTTTCAAAATCGATGACGAAGTTGTGGCTGTTATCTCGGTAGAATACGGTGCGGCAATCAATGCTCCCGTGGCTCCCGATAAGGAAGGTTATATATTTGACGGGTGGACTAACGTGCCTGAGACGATGCTTGCCCAAGATATTGAAATCAAGGGTAGCTATTCCGAGGATCCTAATGCGGCTCCCGTTATAAAGACATTTAACGCAACCTTCAAGATTGATGACGAAGTTATCGCCATGTTCCCTGTTGAAGAAGGCACAGCTATCATGGCTCCCGAGGCTCCGACTAAGGAAGGCCATACCTTCACTGGTTGGCAGAATATGCCGGAGACAATGCCCGCACAGGACATTGAGATCAATGGTAGCTACGCAGTAGACTCATACAAGGCGATCTTCACAATCGACGGCGAGACGGTTGCCACCGTTGATGTAGTGTATAATTCAACAGTAGCTGCTCCCGAGGCTCCGGCTAAGGAAGGCCATACCTTCACCGGATGGCAGAACATCCCCGAGACTATGCCTCCGTTCGATATCGAGATCCAGGGTGTATATACCGTCAACTCATACACGGCCACCTTCACAATCGATGGCGAAGTGTTCGCAACCAGTCTGTTTGATTTCGGCGCACCTATAGCTCTTCCCGAGGCCCCGGTCAAGGAAGGTCAGTCCTTCTCCGGATGGCAGAATCTCCCCGAGGTGATGCCGGCTTCAGATATTGAAATCGCAGGTGCCTATTACATCAACACATACAAGGCTATCTACGTTGTGAATGACGAAGTGATCGCAGAGGCAGATGTAGTATACAACACTGCAGTTCCCACTCCTGAGCCTCCTGTCAAGGAGGGATACACCTTCACCGGATGGCAGAATGTGCCTGAGACTATGCCTCCGTTTGACGTACAGATTTTGGGAACGTTCGCTGTAAATACATACAATGTAACATTCACAATCGATGACGAGGTGGTTACTGTTGTACCGTTCGACTTCGGCGCTACGATCGTTGCTCCCGAGGCTCCCGTCAAGGAAGGTCAGTCATTCGCCGGATGGCAGAATGTACCGGAGACTATGCCAAGTGAAGATATCACTGTAAGCGGCAGCTACACAACCGCCATCTATAAGGCTACTTTCTCCATCGACGGCGTGGTTATCGCCACCAACGATGTTGAGTACAACACCACCGTTACCGCTCCGGAGGCACCCATCAAGGAAGGCTACACCTTCACCGGATGGCAGAACATCCCGGAGACTATGCCTCCATTTGATGTTGAGATTGTGGGAACATACGCAGTCGACACTTACGTGATGACCTTCACTATCGGTGAAGAGGTAGTGGCAGAAATTCCGTTTGACTTCGGTGCTACAATAGTTGCCCCTGAGGCTCCCGTCAAGGAAGGCCATACATTCGACGGATGGGCAAATGTGCCTGAGACCATGCCTGCCACCAATATATCTGTCAACGGTAGTTACACTGTTAACAGTTACACCGTAAGATATCTTATCGACAACGAGGTGGTAGCAGAGACAAGTGTTGAATACGGTGCAGCAATTCCCACTGTAGTTGCTCCGGATAAGGTAGGTCAGTCGTTCAATGGTTGGGAGAATGTTCCCGCTACAATGCCTGCAACTGATATCGATATCTATGGCTCCTATGTAATGAACACTTATACCATTACGTTCCAGATCGGGGATGAGCTCATCGGAGCGCTTAGGATCAACTATGGTGCATCCATCCAGGCACCTGAGGCTCCTGAAAAGGAGGGCTTCACCTTCAGCGGCTGGGAGAATGTACCTGAGACCATGCCTGCAGAAGACCTCGTGATTAACGGCTCGTACGAGGTGAACCATTACATCCTTACCATTTATATCAATGATGAGGTATACTCCCGTGAAGAGGTGACCTACGGCACCAAGCTTGAAATCTCCCAACCAGAGCTTCCCGAGAATATGGAGTTCGTTGGCTGGCTAAGCGCAATTCCCGAGACCATGCCGGCAGAAGATGTTGACATCTATGGCGAGGCGAAGGAAAAGACCACCACATTTGCCGAATTCATAACCGGCGATAAGCAGACCCTCACTATCTATACTCTCAACGGTGTGCTCCTCTTCAACGAGATTACTCCGGCCGATGCTCAGAAGTGCCTCACCCCGGGCTTCTATATCATCAATGGTGAGAAAGTGATGGTGCCCTAACCAATCATAATTTGACCAACACATTCAGCCGGAGCTTTCCGGCTCCGGCTGAATAAAAAATTGTATACAACTAAAAATTAATAACTAATCTAATAACTAATCTATGCTAAAAAAAATTCAGCCGATGCTGATTCTTGCATTATGCGGTGTTTATCCTGCTGCTATGTCAGGAGCCATCCGCACTGTGGAAGAGGCAAAAATTGTAGCCGCTGAATTCTTTCAGTCTGGCGAAAACACCCGGCTGGCCGACAAGGACGCATTTAACCTTGTGTACACGGCCGCCGATGGATCCCAAGCCGTCTGCTACGTACTGAACGCTAAGGAAGGCAATGGGTTCGTAATTGTATCTGCTGATGAAGATGCGATGCCTGTAATCGCATACTCCGAAACTTCATCTTGGGACACCAAATCCGTACCCGATGCCGCCAGCGGTATCCTCGGCTCTTCTGTGGCTCTTCGTCCCGGCTCTTCGATGCAGCGAGCACCCCGTTCGGGAGAATGGGAAAAGCGGGAACTCACGACACCGTCCTGGAGTCAGGAGGCACCATTCAACAACAATATCCCCAACCGCCGCCTAACCGGTTGTGTGGGCGTTGCACTGGCCGAAATCCTCAAGTATCACTCCTATCCCGAGTCGCGCCCGGCATCGCTCGTAGGCGATGGACAGTCGTCGACTTACTCATGGAGCAGTATGCGCGATGACAACTACCGAAGCGGTTACAGCGAGGCCGAGGCCGACGCTGTAGCAACCCTTGTGGCCGATGCCGCCATCGCCATCGGTACAGACTTCGGTCTGTCCAGCTCGAGTGCATTCGAAGTGAAGGTGCCCTACGCACTTGCTTCGATGTTAGGCTATGATGCCGGCGTTTCATACAAGAAGCGCGCTGAGATGAATAAGGCTGCCTGGGATGCCCTCATTGCCAATGAAATAAACCAAGGCCGTCCGGTGCTATATAGCGGTCAGGACGTATCCTCAGGCCATGCTTTCGTTTGCGACGGCTATGAGAAGCGCGGGGACGACTATTATTTCCACATCAACTGGGGCTGGGGTGGTTCGGCCAACGGATACTTCGCATCCGACGCCTTGAATCCTGTGGTAAGCAAAGCCCACCACTACAACGACCTCACCACTATCGTCTACAATATCAAGCCCGCTGCCAGCGCTAATGAATGGTCACCACTGCATGTCACCAGCGACGAGCGTCAGGTAGGTCTCACAATTGATGTGGACGATATTGCCGCTGCAGGTACATTCTCCGTACGCGCCGGTGCACTGAAGAATATTTCTAATACCGACTTCACCGGTAAGATCGCCGTAGCTCTCTACGATGCAGCCGGCAATCAGAAGTGTCTTCTCAGCGACGAACGCAATTTCACCCTCTGGGCTCTCCAAATCCAGAAATATCTCGACTTCACATGCAAGGTGCCCGCAGGCGTTACAGTAGCAGCAGGCGATGTAGTCCGTCTGGCCACCAAGGCATCCGATGCCACATCGTGGAATCCTGTAGCCGGCGATCTTCTCGCTCCCGGCGAGGTTGCTGCTATGGGCTCTCAACTCCCTTATTTTAATGTGACAGTTCCCTCGTCTGTGGAATTCGTGGAGATCAAATCGGGTGACAACAAGGTTATAAAGGGCCGCGACTATACTTTCATAGTTGTGCCTACTGCTGTTGACAAAGTGGTCACTGTAAAAGCCAATGGCTTTATTCTCACAGGCGATGCCAATAACATCTACCATGTCACCAACGTACTTGAGGACCAGAACATCGAAATCCTCGTGCAGAACGCAGCCGACGTACTCACTAAGAGCACTCTCTGGGTCACTGCCGGTAACCTTCAGAACCTTCTCACCGAACAGGAGACCGCCACGATAAAGGATCTCACACTCTTCGGTACGATCAACGTCGAGGATTTCAATTTCATGCGCGACCGTATGAAGCTCGAACGCCTCGATCTCTCTCAGGTGTCGATCGTTGCAAGCGGTTCCAATCCGGCGAATGCCATTCCGACAAAAGCCTTCATGAATTGCCGCTCGCTCAAGCAGATTATCCTCCCACCGAACCTTACTACTTTCAAGAACGGATGTCTCGCTCAGACCGGCCTCACATCAATCGAAATCCCTGCAAGCGTAGGTACATGGGAATACAATGTCTTCGTAGGCTGTAATCAGCTCCGCGAGGTTATCGTGCGCCGCTCCTCCCCCGCATGGATCAACTGGTGTGTATTCAACGGCACTCCCCAGACCAAGCTTGTAGTGCCTGTAGGAGCAACCGCCGCATATAAATCAAAGGAATATTGGCAGGATTTCAAGGAAATCGTAGAGGAGAACCCTGTTGCAGTAGATCGCTTCAACTTGACAGTTGCAGAACGTAAGGGTGTTAAGTTTACTTACCTTACCGAAGGAACTGAGTTCAACAAGGGCGACAAATATGATTTCAAGGTGGAGACCGACGACTCCTTCTCGGATGCCATTATGCAGGTTTACGCTAACTCTACACGCCTCAACGCTGATGCTTCGGGTGTGTACAGCGCAACGATCAACGGCAACACTTTGATACACGTAGACTTCAAACAGCCACAAGCAACAACCCCAGACAAAACTTGGAAACTCACCGGTGATGCAGGTGGTATAGGTCTTGTTTCAGATGTTGTAAACGTACCTTTCGGAAGATCGTTCCTAGTGCGTGCCAACGCCATAAAGGTACCTAAGGGCGACGATGCCGCCAAGTTCTACGGACTTGTCCTTACTGACAAGAACGGTGCCATCAAGGAGTTCGTCTCTTCTATTTTAAGCAACTATTATAGCCGTACCGGTGAAAATCTGTGCTACAATTTCTATTGTCAAGTGAAGGAAGCTTCAATCACTGAGGGCAATCAGATCAGACTCGCTACATCCTATAACAAGAAAGACTGGCAGCTCGTGGAAGCTGAAGCTGACACTATCTGCGACCGTCTTGAGGCGATCAACAACCCGGTGCTCTACCACAATATCACAATGCCTGCAAGCGTGACAGGTGCGAAAATTGAGGGTGGCGCTAATGAGGTGGTACGCGGTATGCCTTTCAGCGTGAAGGTTTCCGCTATCAATCCTGCTCAACGTGTGACTGTCTCTGTCAATGGAGAAACCAAGGCTACCAACGTTGCTGTTGCAAACGTATCTATTCCGGCTGTTCTGGAGGATCTTGACATCACTGTCACAGTGAAGGATGCAGATGCCGGTGACTATATGGTGTACAACGTGCAGGAAGGACTTTTAGCATCCAAGCTCGCCGAATGTCCCGCGCGTGTCAAGCTTATAGGAACAATGCTTGTGAGCGATTTCAATGCTCTACGCGCCCACGCCAGCGTGATCATTGATCTTGATTTGGCCGATGTTACAATCAAGGGAGCTGCCATGACCGGTAATTCCATTCCTGAGAACGCTTTCGCTCCCACTGCGGCCGGTTCTCTCTCTGCTCTCCGTACAGTGATACTCCCCAACAACCTCGAGCGCATCGACAAGAATGCATTCGCACGTTGCACACAGATCACTGAGCTCACTATCCCTGCTAATGTAAGCTATATCGGCGACGGTGCCTTCTCAGCCTGTGTAGGTCTGAAGAAGATTATCGCCAAGCCTAAGGTTGCGCCTGTTTGCGGCAACATGTCTCCTTTCCACTCGAATCCTTTCCAGATTTCTCTGGAAGTTCCAAAGGGATCCGAAGAGAGCTATAGTGTGGCTTCTACATGGTGGGCTAAGCTCAACCTATATAAGGCTCCCGTTGAGGCCAAAGACTACTATTGGGTAAAAGTCAACACGTCTCGTCTTAAAGTGCGAGACTACAAGGAAAGTCTCAACAATGTTGGTATTGGTTCTGCAGATTTTGATTTAGTGTTTGAGCTTCCCAACGTTCAGCAGTCACAATTTAAGGCACAATATCAGGAACACAGGCGTCCGGGTGTAGCGTTCAAACTCTACGATAACGGTGTGGATGTCTTAGCTAACCGTGGTTCATATCAATATGTAAGAAATGGTTATGATAATATTCATCCAAATCAAAATAGAAACTCTAATGGAGGTAAGTTTGGAGTAAGATATCTCCACTCTGCTACCTCCGGCCCGTGGATGCCCCAGAACCATGAGATTGATCTGTGGTTCTACTACTCCATCAACTTTGAGAATAAAGAAGGTGCTTCGGGAATTCAGGCAGAGGTGATTGAGGTGCCCGACGGCTGCGAATGGAGAAATGTTGCAATGAATGATTTCCAGTACCTAGTGAAGAGTGATAAGGGTAACTTTATGGTGGATAATACCGAGGTAAAGCCAGTTCTTTATCGTGAAGGCAGCCAGATCAAGTTCCAGCTCTCTAAGCCAGCTGCCGGCACTGAACTTGTGGTCAACCTCATGACAAAGGTCATGACCAAGACCGGTTCTGAACCTGAATATGAGGAAAGAGAAATGGTTCTCGAAGGTAACAACGGTGTCTACACTATTCCCGCGCTTGAAGGTGATTGCTGGGTTCGCATCTCCGGTATCAAGCATTATGAAGTGGGTGACGAAATTCCTGCAAAAGCGCTTACCGACATTAAGGAGGAAGATGCGTTGACCTTCACTGAGCTCACCGTCACTGGTAATCTCGAGGCTGAAGCCTTCGATGCTATCCGCGATAACTTCAGCGCACTGGAATCAATCGACCTTTCCGCTACAGAGAACACCTCCCTTCCCGAGAATGCATTTGAAGGAATGGATCAGCTCAAGGACGTGATCGTTTCCGAAAATGTCACTGAGATTGGAGCAGGCTGCTTCAAGGATTGCAGCAATATCGAATCACTTACTCTTCCGGGAGTCACAACTATCGGTGAAGGTGCGTTCGAAGGTTGCGACAATCTGACCAGTATTCTTATTCCTAATTTCGGCAAATCCGGTGAGTCTGGCATGAGAAAGGTAGCACGCGCCAATGACGTTGTGGCTGAATCCTTCAGAGGTCTCAACCCCAACTGTCTGATCTACGTAGGTGGGGCTAATATCGCCGATGCCGAGAATCTTAATATCATCCTTAACATTGATGGACAGCGTGTGGCTGCCTCCGACATCGTTCTTGACGGCAACCATTCATTCAACGCTCCTGCAAGCTTCCTGCTTGGCGAACATCGTATCTCCTTCACTGCCGATATCACAGCAAGCGATTCTTGCGATGTAGACGGTGGTTGGACAACCCTTATGCTTCCCTTCAAGCCTACCGGCATGGAGTTTGGTGAAAAGTTCGGCGAACGTGAAGGCAGCGGTCTGCACATTCTTTCGTTCGACGGTGAGGACGCTGAGACACTGACAGCTCAGACCGAAATTCTCCCCAACCGTCCATATCTCGCCAACATCTGTGCTCCATTTGCTTCTGTTCCTGTTACTTTCTATGCTTCCGCAAGAGAGCAGGTAGAAGGTGAGGATATCGTTTACGATGTTCCTTACACTCCGGTGCCTGAAGAGCTTGTAGCAGTTGGTAAAGAGTTCTCGCTCTATGGTTCGTACGATGGTCAGACCCGTCCGGTGGTATGCTACGCAGCCAATGAGGATGTAAGCAAGTTCATCCGTCCTGCATCTACTGATAATGTATCTGTCAACTTCTTCTCCGCTTATCTGGTGGCCAACGAAGGCACTACTAAGACCGAGATGGCTATCGGAGAACACCCGCTCTGGATCCAAGAGCCAGCTCCTGCAGGCGTAAGCGGCACAAAGCTATATCGCTCCAATCTCATCGATATGGCTTCCGCAACCAAGAAGGCTTCTATCTACTTTACTGTAGATGGTTCAGATCCTACTGTGGAAGGTGCAAGAAGACTCTTCTCCGAACCCTTCGCTATGGAAGGCGAAACTATGAACATAAAGGCTGTGGCCGAATACAAGGGCTATGTTTCTGACGTGATTGAGCTTAACTTCGAACTCAAGAAGGTTGACCTCAACTACAATCTCGCCAAGAACTGGAACTGGATCTCTCACATCGCAGAAGAGTCTGTGGCAGTAGAGGATTTCGCCACCGAAAAGACAGGACGTATCCTTTCACAGACTCAAGAAGTGGTACGCGACGCTAAGCTCGGACTTGTAGGTAATCTCACCGAGCTCAAGCCTACCGAGACCTACAAGGTGTTCATGAACGATGCAGCTGTTTCAAAAATCAAGGGTGTGGCATTCGATCCTAGCGTCACAGTGGATCTCCACCGTGGATGGAACTGGATCGGTTGTCCGGCCGATGACGCAAGTCTGCTTATTTCTGACCTCTTTGCCGCACTTCAAGCTGAAGAAGGCGACATGATCGTTGGTCTCGACGGATTCGAGCAAGCTGATGCCGAAGGTGCATGGGCCGGTACACTCACCAGCCTCGTACCCGGTGCTGGATACATGTTCTACAGCAATTCCGACAAGCAGTTCAACTACACGCTTGCTCCAGCTGCTCCCGCTAAGGCTAAGGCATCCTCTAAAGAGCAGCACAATCTGGCGGGTCACTGGGTAGTGGACAACCACCGTTATCCGTCAGTAATGCCTGTTACCGCTACGCTCCGTGGCGCAGCAGATCTTGAGGATTATGCAGTGGCTGCATTCTGTGGCAGCGAATGCCGTGGTGTCGGTGTAGTGGTCAATGGCGTGATGATGATCAATGTTCATGGTGTCAGCGGTGAGGAAATCAGCTTCCGCTATCTAACTCCCAACGACGAGGAAATCATTTCTGAGACTTCTATAAGCTTCGGTGAGAAACCCATGGGTTCGATTGCTTATCCCTGCCAGATCAGCATGAACGGCACATCCGCACTCGAGTCTGTAGCTCAGAACGACTTCACTATCGTAACTGACAACGGTACCGTATCAATCGAGGGCAACTGCTCGAACATACTGTCAGTTGAGGTTTATGATATGTCGGGCGTACGCATTGCATCAGTTGCAGGCAGCAACAACATCAAGATCAAGGATGTCGCCAACGGATTCTACATCGTTGTAGTCCGCACAACCGACGCTTGCTCTTACGACAAAGTTCTTGTGAAATAATCACTCTCTTATATTAAAAAAGTGGGCGCGCCTCGATGGTGCGCCCACTTTTTTTGTAAGCCGAATTATTGGATAATATGTTGATGGGATCTTGAAATTGAGCCGACACTTTTTTCGGCTGCCGATGATCTATGCGCCGACATAAAAATCAGGGAAGTTAATCTACGAATCGGCAATCGCTATAAAAATCTTGTCCATGCAGCATTAGCTCGAAATAGGGCTAAATTTATATTGCTGATAGACATAGATTTACTTACTTTGTAGAAAATTTATTGAAAAAAATGTGCATAAAAATTTGCACAGAAAAAAAAAACGTCGTAACTTTGCAGTGCAATTCAGCGAAAGGGCGGTTAGCGCAGCTGGTTTAGAGCATCTGCCTTACAAGCAGAGGGTCGGGG
>CAZJKZ010000031.1:19258-27221 GCA_964546885.1 uncultured Bacteroides sp. | reverse complement strand
TTTGCCGGATATTCACCCATATATTTTCCGAAGAGACCTTCATCAAAATAGTCGTGGCCTGCGGGCACGGGGGTGTGAACGGTGTAGAGCGAAGATGCTCTTACGAGTTCGAGAGCCACATTGAAGCTCAAACCGCTCTGTACATAATCGACGAGACGCTGAAGGTTGAGCAATGCGGCGTGGCCTTCATTTGCATGATAGAGGTCGGTCTTAATGCCAAGTTTTTTGAGCATAAGTATACCACCTATACCAAGCATGTACTCCTGTTTAATACGATTCTCCCAGTCACCACCATAAAGCTGGTGAGTAATCTGACGGTCAAATTCGCTATTCATGTCGAAGTCAGTATCCATCAGATAGAGATTCATGCGTCCTACATTCACTTTCCAGATATGGCTGTAGATGATGCGTCCGGGGAAAGGTACTTCAAGGATTGCAGGGCGACCATCAGCCTCCATCACTTGCTCGATGGGCAGTTGATTGAAATTCTGAGGCTCATAGTTGGCGATCTGCTGGCCATCCACGCTGAGGCTCTGTGTAAAATAGCCGTAACGATATAGGAAGCCTACTGCTGTCATAGGCACGCAGCTGTCGGAAGCCTGCTTGATATAGTCTCCGGCAAGCACGCCAAGACCTCCAGAATATATTTTCAGCGCATTGCACAGACCGTACTCCATAGAGAAGTATGATACTGAGGGGATATCAGTACGCATGGGCTGAGCCATGTATTCTTTGAAATTTTTGTATGCTTTGGATATACGCATCATGAGGTCAGAGTTACCGATGATTTCGCTGAGACACTCAGATGACAAACGTTGTAGCAGCATTACGGGATTTTCGCCGGTAGAGCGCCACAATTCGGGGTTGAGATCACGGAAGAGGTTTTTCCCTTCGCTATTCCAAACCCACCATAAGTTCTTGGCTAATTCCTCAAGAGGTTTGAGTTCTGTGGGTAGTTCTGCTTTAACAGTAATGTCGCGCCAAATGGGCTCATTAGTGTTGCTTACAGGAAGTTTCATAAAGTTTATTTTTAAATAAATGAAATATTAATCTTATTTGTTTCTCTCAGAAGCGTTGGTCAAAGCCTTGCGGAAAGCCTCATCATAATATTTGATGAAATATTCCCATGAGGCCTTGTGCGAGGTGGCCATTGCTGCATCGTGAATTTTTAATGTCTCTCTTGCCGAAGCGTTAAGAAGCTGGTTCAGATCAGAAGCTATAGCTTCTTTCACTTCATGATAATTGAAGTCGCCTCGTTCCTCCACTCTTACGCCGCAAGCGTCGAAACTATTGTCGAACGCCGAAAGAATCCATTGCCCGAATCCCGATAAACTCGTTGTGACTGTGGGCACGCCGAAAGCAATACTTTCGAGTGGAGTATAGCCCCATGGTTCATAATAGGAAGCGAATACTGTGGCATCAACGCCAGGGAGCAACTCATAATATGTGAGATCTAATATGCCGTCAGCGCCGTTAAGGTAGCAAGGCACATATATCATTGACATATGGCGGTCATTGGCAAATCCTATGCCATGAATTCGACTAATAATAGGGTCGTCGTAGGGATTATTGAGAGAATGTGTGATATATGGATCAACTAAGCGCTTATTACGGCCGTCGTCTATCGAACGCATAAGGTCCTCACGGGGCTCCTTCATCCATGCCGGCACCATCACCAACGAAAGAATGTTGTGAGTCTTGTCCATATCTCCGAGGCGTGCTATCGCATCGAGATAAAGGTCAATACCTTTGTTGTGATACTCACATCTTCCGGACGTGATTACGATGAAGGTGTCATCGCCATATGTATTGCCTGTAAGGGAGGATGCTACCTTTAAAATCTTATCTCTTGCCACCTTGCGAGCACTCGGATACATAGCTTTTGACGGCACGAAATTCTCTTCAAAGCCATTGGGAGTGACCACATCAGGGCAGCGTCCAAGCAGCTGCTCGCATTCGTGGGCAGTGATGTCGCTTACGGTGGTGAAGCAGTCGGCATTCTGGGCTGCAGCCTTTTCAAGCGAATGTTTGGCCTCCATATTAAGCTCGTATGCCATCTGGTCGCCGTTATATCCTTTAAGATAATCGTAGAGGGGCTTGTTGTTGCCGCAGATGCTGCGACCTATGCATGTAGCGTGTGTAGTGAAAACTGTGGCGATTTGCGGAAGCGCTTCCTTAATATAAAGGAGTCCCATACCGGTGGTCCATTCATCGAAATGGGCAATCATACGTTTGCCGCTCTCCACCCCTGCGAACTTTGCTAAGTCTTCAATCACAATAGCGGCAGCGTGCGAGAAAGCGCAAGCCTCGCCATAGTCGCCATAAGCATGCAGAGAATTCACTTTGTAAAGGTCCCACATGCGGCCAAAGAGTTCATTGTTACGGGCATACATTCCTTTAAAACCCACCAATATCACTAATGGTTTTCCGGGTATATCCCATCTGCCGCACCTCACGGTCACGCCTTCAGGGAGCCAAAGCTGCTGCTGCCACTTATTGAGAGAGGTAGCTTCCTCTAAAAAATAAGGAGAGGGATTATCTTTTGTCCAAACGTCGGGACCAACAAACACTACCTTATCTTTGTAGTATTTTTGAAGTGTCTTTGCTTTGGTAGAAAGTACAGTGTATATACCTCCGACCTTATTACAGACTTCCCAACTGGTCTCAAACAAAAGGTCAATCTCTACTTTTGAATCATTCATATGTATTGGGCATAATTATTTCGGGTGCAAAGGTAGTGATTTTTCTTCAATTGTGCAATATTTAGGCGGTGCGTTGAGATTATTCAATATTTTTAAGCATTTTTTCAGTTAGAAACACCATATTTTATTCGTAACTTTGCTTTTATTATGAAAAGAATCGACAGAGAGACAACCCAGCGCATACTTGACACCGCCGATATTGTAGAGGTGGTGAGTGATTTCGTGAGCTTAAAGAAAAGAGGAGCCAACTATATAGGCTTGTGCCCCTTCCATAACGAGCGCACGCCGTCTTTTTCAGTTTCAAAGGCCAAGGGCATATGCAAATGCTTCAGTTGCGGCAAAGGAGGCTCGCCGGTCAATTTCATAATGGAGCATGAGCAGATGTCGTATTACGAAGCCCTCAAATACCTCGCCCGTAAATATCATATAGAAATAAAAGAGTACGAAATGACGGATGAGGAACGCCAGAGAGCCACTGAGCGTGAATCCCTGATGGCAGTCAACGATTTCGCTCTCGAGTACTTCTCCAACAATCTAACGTCAACAACCGACGGTCGTGCCATAGGCTTGGCTTATTTCAGAGAGCGAGGTATCAACGATCTTATGATTAAGCGATTCAGCCTCGGTTATGCGCTTGATCGCCCCGATGATTTGTATGCAAAAGCTATCGGAAAGGGATTCGAAGACAAATACCTTATTGATACAGGTCTTTGCGCCCGTTCTGAGCGTACCAACCAAATATATGATCGCTTCAGGGGACGCGTTATTTACCCAGTGTTTTCCGTATCTGGTAGGCCTGTGGCTTTTGGAGGGCGCACACTTCGCAACGACAAAAATGTGGCAAAGTACGTCAATTCTCCCGAGTCACTAATCTACCATAAAAGCAACGAGGTGTATGGGATATATCAGGCCAAGCAAGCGATTGTGAAGAGCAACAAGTGTATACTCGTAGAAGGATACATGGATGTAATATCCATGCACCAGGTGGGAGTGGAGAATGTGGTAGCTTCTTCCGGCACTTCTCTTACTGACGGTCAAATAAGGCTGATACATCGTTTTGCAGAAAATGTGACAATAATTTACGATGCGGATCCGGCAGGCATTAAGGCATCATTGCGTGGAATCGACATGTTGCTCGCACAAGGCATTAATATTAAGGTTCTATTGCTACCTGAAGGTGAAGACCCAGATTCTTTCGCGCAAAAACACTCCGGGGCCGAAGTAGAACAGTATATAGCAGATAACGAAACAGATTTTATACGTTTCAAGACAAGAATTCTTCTTAAAGATGCTCACGACGATCCTATTGCGCGTGCGCGTGTAATCAATGATATTCTCAACTCTATAGCTGTAATACCCGATAATATACTTCGTGCCGAATACGTGAAGGAGTGTTCGCGCATGCTTGATATAAAAGAAGATGTGCTGATGCTGCAACTCAAAAAAGCCCTCAGCGCACATTTGATGAAAAAATCCGGCATCTCATCGGCAAACGCAGAGACGCAACCTCTGTCGCCTTCAGTAATCTCCACCCCAACGCAACAGTCTCCCGTAGCGGCTAAACAACCTCAAAAGCCAAACTCCTATGCATCCAACGCCTTGCTTCTCGAGGCTGAAAGATCTCTGATGAAGTATGTTGTGAAATACGGACTTGTGTTTCTTCCCGGCAATGAAGGAGAAGAACCAATTACTGTGCTGGATTATGTTCGTTCCGAGCTTTCTAATGATGAAATATCGCTCGCAAATCCAATAATTCATCGCATTTTTGACGAAGTTCTTAATATCGCAACAAATTCATGGCCTTTGGATTATTCGGCTTTCAAAGAAAAAGCTGATAGAGAATACTGCGAAGAAATGTCAAAGGGAGAAGAAGAAATACGTCTTAACGCCGTTGATCTCAGAGATATACAGGCTAAGGAAAAACTGCTAAAGGAGCGCTGCGACTCTGACTACTTACAAAAATTAGACAATTACTCATCTGACTATATAGAGAATATACTGCTCTCAAGTCCGGATGACGAAATACGAATAGCTACTACCGATCTTGTGGTGGAGAAACATGTATTAAGCAAAATACACACCCGTTATTCGCATGTGAATTCTGAGCGCGAACGTCTTATTGATCTTTTGCCCAGAGCCGTGCTCGAGTTGAAATTTGCCATTCTTAACACACGAATTGACGAAATACAAGCCGAGATAAGGTCGCACTCTAATGATGAAAGTGTGATCACCCTGCTTGAACAACAAGCAAAGCTTTACGATATACGCCGACAATTCGCAAAATATTTAGGCGAGCGTATCGTCACTCCGCCAAAATAACTGCTGCTTCACAAAAAAGTGTGCGATTTCGCACGCACGCATTGCGATTTCGCACATAATTTTTGTTAGTGTTAAGTGATTATACTATTGATTAAAAAACAGTTATAGTTTTGGCATGATTATTGTAGATAATAATTGAAAAATCAATGCAATTATTATCATCCATGCCCACAAAAATTCTTATACTCTGCATATCCACAGTACTTGTATTCGCTAAAATCTCAGCGCAAGACACCGCCCGAATGTCACTCGACCAAGTGATACGAATGGCTCAGGAAAACAGTCCTGCCGCAAAAAGCGCCAAGCATGCACTGCTCGCTGCACAATGGCAGTATCGATACTATAAAGCGAACTACCTCCCCACCCTCTCTCTTACTTCGTCTCCGTCGCTCAACAAGGAAATCAATAAAATCACAATGAACGACGGCACAAGTGCCTTTATCAAACAGAACCAGCTCAACGCCGATCTCTCACTTGAAGTGAAACAAAATATCACCCTTACCGGCGGATCTCTTTTTCTAAGATCTGCTCTCGCGAGAATTGACGAATTTGAGCGCAAAACCACATCATATAGTTCTACTCCTCTAACCATTGGGTATCGACAAGAACTATTTGGGTACAACTCTCTCAAATGGGATCGAAAAATAGAACCCCTAAAATACCGTGAAGCAAAGAAGAACTACCATGAGGCGATGGAACTGGTAGCAGCAAACGCAAGCAATTATTTTTTCTCGCTTTATGAGGCTCAGACCAATCTCGAACTCGCTCGCATAAATCTCGCATCAGCAGATACCCTTTACCGCATGGCTCAAGGAAGATACATGATAGGGACAATCAACGAAAACGATATGCTTCAGCTTGAGGTAAACCGATTGAATGAGGAGACGGCATGTATGGATGCAGAAGTGCAAGTAAAGGAGAGGACGTTGTTATTGGCATCATATCTCGGTCTCGAAAACATGGATAATATATCGCTCATCCTTCCTGAAAGCGTACCTGAAATACATATTCCAGTGGATAAAGCCTTGGAACTCGCAATGGAAAACGGATCTGACCCTGACTATTACAGACGTCTGCGCACCGAAAGCAGAAGCAGAGTGGCACAGGCCCGAGCCAATGCAGGACTAAGAGCCGATATATATCTGCAATTCGGCCTTTCGCAAACAGGATCCAATATATCTGACGTATATCATCACCCGCTGCATCAAGAGTATGCTAGTCTTACACTTTCTCTTCCTATTCTTGACTGGGGACGAGGAAAGGGACAAATTAAGGTGGCTCAGTCACAAAGAGATCTAACCGACACCCAGGCAGAACAAGGCATCAGTACATTTAAACAAAACGTGTTAAAACTCGTGATGCAATTTAACATGCAGGGGCGAAAAGTCGATGTTGCGAAACGCACAAGTGAATTAGCATCAAATCGTTACGATATCACTCGGCGCCTGTATATAGCCGGTAGAAACACGATCCTCGATCTTAACGTGGCATTATCTGAAAAGGACACTGCAACCAGGCAGTATATATCATCTATTAAAACATTTTGGACTCTATATTATACAATACGATCACTGACAGGCGCAAGCTTTTAAAAAATAAAAAACATGGATATACAACTTAAAAAAAGGCATTGGGCGTTAAGATACAAATATTATCTTGTAGCCGGTGCAATTATCTTGGCATTTGCCATTTATACGCTGATTATTTCTTTGGGTCCAAAGCGTATGCGAGTCGACGTTGAAGGAATAACTGTCGCTGAAGTGGTGGACGGTGACTTCATGGATTATGTTGATGCCGAAGGTATAGTACAGCCAATACTGACAGTGAAGGTCAACGTTCTGGAACCAGGGTTTGTAGAAAAAATATTTGTTGAAGAAGGCGCTATGCTCAATGAAGGCGACACTATTCTCGCTCTTAACAATCCCGAATTGATGCGACAAATCGCCGATGAAAAGGAGGATTGGGAGCGTCAGCAACGACTCTACCGCGAACAAGAGATAGAGATGAATCAAAAGACAATAAATCTTCGGCAACAAGCTCTCGACGCGCGCTATGAGATGAAAAATCTTGACAATAAGCTGCGGATCGCCCGAGAAGAGTACGAAATGGGTATGAAGAGCAAAGCAGAGATAGATATGGCCGAAGACGAATATAGCTATCACAAAGAGAAAAACCGTCTGCAGATGCAGAACCTTAAACACGACTCCACTGCTACTATAATAAGAAACGAACTCTTACAACGCGATATGGAGAGTGCTATGAAAAAGCAGCAACGTGCTATGGAGCGAGCGGCGGCTTTAGTGGTGAAGTCACCCATTACCGGCCAATTAAGCTATCTGAATGTCACTCCCGGACAGCAAGTAAACGCAGGGGCAAGTATAGGAGAAATAAAAATGCTTAGTGAGTATAAGATACATCTGACGCTGAACGAGTACTATATTGATCGAATATCGCCGGGGCTCCCCGCCAATATAGTGCTGCAAAACGAAAGATATCCATTACGAGTAAGCAGAGTGGTGCCGGAAGTTAAAGACCGTACCTTTGAAGTAGATTTAGTCTTTACCGGAGACAAGCCTAATAGTCTTCGTCTTGGAAAAAGCTTCAGAATACAGATCGAACTTGGTCAACCTGAACAGGCATTGGTGATACCACGCGGTTCGTTCTATTCTAACACAGGCGGTCACTGGATATACAAACTGTCGCCCGATGGCACAAAAGCAGTAAAAGTACCTTTGACCATCGGACGGCAGAATCCAAAACAGTACGAAATACTTTCAGGCCTTGCTCCCGGTGACAAAGTAATAATCTCCAGCTATGATTCTTTCAATAATTCCGAAGAAATAATTTTAAAATAAACATACTATGAAATATCCTCTATTATCCTTAGACAACTTTCTCTTAATGGATCAATATATTTATTTAGAATATTATAAATTATATCC
>CAZJKZ010000031.1:0-19158 GCA_964546885.1 uncultured Bacteroides sp. | reverse complement strand
AATTAAAGTTCCCTGAAAAGACATCATAAAATCATCGCCAGATGTAATGCCCACATTAGATTCTTTAATAAAATCAATCTGTTTAATTATGAATCTCAGCTTATTAATTGTCCTAATAATATCAAACATAAATGACATCTTTTGATATTGATTCAACAAAAGCAGGATTTAGGTACTTATGCATTGATATAAGATCCACCTCACATCCTAAACTATCGGAAAGCTTGGATTTCATATTAACAAAATATATGAAATCGGCTTTCTCGAATTTCACGCAAACATCTATGTCGCTCGTGACTTTCTGTTCTCCACGAGCATAGGAGCCAAAAAGACCTAATGAAAGAATACCGAGATCTACATTATCTTTCTTAAAACGGGCCAATATACTTAATATTTCTTTTGTTGTCTTCATATTTGCAAAATTATACTTTATTTCTTTTACAACAAAATAATAAAACAAAAAATCTCTTACCCAACACTTATAAACCCAAAAATAACCCAATGATGATCCAAACTAAGAACATTCAGAAAATCTTCCGTACAGAAGAAGTAGAGACATGGGCTCTCGACGACGTAACACTTGATGTCAAACAAGGTGAATTTGTTGCCATTATGGGACCGAGTGGATGCGGCAAATCCACCCTCCTCAATATCCTCGGCCTGCTCGATACTCCAACAAAAGGCACCTACATCCTCAACGGTAAGGACGTAAGCACAATGAAGGAAAACGACCGCATTGATGTGCGCAAAGGCGTAATAGGATTCGTATTCCAAAGCTTCAATCTCATAGACGAGCTTACAGTGGAAGAAAATATCGAACTCCCTCTCATCTATATGGGCATACCCAAAAGCGAACGCCGTAAACGAGTGAAAAAGGCCATGGAGAGAATGAATATTCAACACCGAAGCAAGCACTTCCCAGCCCAACTCTCCGGTGGTCAGCAGCAACGCGTTGCTATAGCCCGTGCCGTAATAGCTGAACCCAAAATCATACTTGCGGATGAGCCGACAGGTAACCTGGACTCTAAGAATGGCACTGAGGTTATGCAGCTTCTTTCAGAGCTGCATAAGGAAGGCACCACAATAGTAATGGTTACACACTCACAGCACGATGCTGCTTACGCCAATCGAATAGTTAAGCTGTTTGACGGACACATCGTAGACGAATTAGGAGAATAGGTACAATTGTATTATTCCGGTAATTTATCTATTATAATGAGTAAATATCTCGCGCATGCGTGTAGAGCTTTATCTTTTAATAAGCTCTACACAATAATCAACATAGTTGGTCTCGTACTGAGTCTTGCCGGTTGCATAATTATCGCCAGATACGTGCATCAGGAGCTTACTGTTGACGATTACCTGCCCGATCTCGATCGCACCATGATCGCTTATGAGACACTACCGGACGGAAAGAAATTAAGAGACGAATGTGATAATTGGAATAAACTGGAAGGATACCCGGCTCCACAAAATTCGCCTGAGGTAGAAGTTTACACTCAATTTATGCCCTACGATGGCGTTTTTATAGAGTTGGATAACGAATTTTCTGACAATTTAAATATTCTCGCAACTGACTCATCTTTTCTTGACGTATTACCTCGCAAAATAGTACAAGGAGTACGCATGAGTAAGTTAAACGAGGCAATGGTGACCGAAAGTGTCGCACATAAGCTATGGCCCGGTAAAAATGCTTTGGATGAGACGCTGAAAATATATGGCGACCCGAATATATACAAAATCGTATGTGTTCTTGAAGATGCAAATTCAAAACGCAACTTCGACTACGATATAATTCTAAATGTTGACAAAAAGAAACTCGCTTCCAGAAAGGTTGGTTGGATGTTATGTCGTCTAAAACCCGGAGCTGATTATAGAGAAGTCAACTCAAGTATCCAGCCATTCGAACATACATATTCATATGGTGATGTGGAGCGTGCTCACCCACAAATAATGCCCTTAAAGGATGCTTATTTTGATACATCTTTTTGGGTCTCTCCAAACGAGCATTTTCAGATTAGCGGAAATCTCCACAACGTAAGGATTCTTGAAATTGTGGCAGTTTTATTACTTGTTGTGGGTCTATTCAATTTCCTGAACATTTATAGTATTTTAATGTATGAGCGTAGACAGGATTTTGCAATAAGAAAAAGCTTCGGTGCTGAAAAGTTCAAAATATTCTGTCATATCTTCACTGAGAATTTCCTGATCGCAATAATTTCTATGGCGTTGGCGTGGCTTATAGTTATTTGCGTTGCCCCGTTTCTGCGCGACTATGTCAACATGGTACTTATCACTTCATTGCGCTTTGACATAATAATTTCTGTTTCGGTATGTATTATCCTTCCTTTTGCGGTCAGCTTAGTAGCTGCGATTAGCATCTGGCGTAATTCAAATGTGCATAGTATGGGCAACTCCATGCCTAAGGGAGCAATAAGATTACGCCGTTATGTATTACTCATGCCTCAAATGATTATAACCTTGGGATTGATATCAGTAAGCGTTTACTTCATTCGTCAGGTCCACTACATGCTTAACGCCGATTATGGGTTTCAGACCAACTCCATTGTTTCTTTCAGACTTTGGCCCACACAAGGCAGGGAGGCCTCATATAATTTCACCAGCATTGAAGAATACCGAGAAATCCGTAATAGGGAGAAAGCGACTATTGCCCAAGCAATGCAAGATATAAATTCTATTCCGGGAATTGAAGCTTCTACATTAATATACCCGGAATTTGGACCTTCATTACTCCAATCAGGATTGAGTATTCATAAAGTAAGATTATACGGAGATCCAAACAAGGAGTGGATGGATTTTGCATGCAAATTCATTGATAAAGGAGACCTTGAAACATATAATGTAAAGATAGACCAGCTTGACACTGCATTAATAAGGAAGACAAAATATTATTACACATTACTGAATAAAGAGGCCTGGGATAAACTTGGTCTACCGGACACACCATCAGCCATACTTGAAACCGATGAAAATTTATTTTGGTCAATGGATATGGATCCCGACGATGGCAAGAAATTCAATATTGCAGGCAAAATTGCAAATATTCAACTTTCTCCATTTAACACTCAAGAGCAATCTCCATTGGCAATAATGGTTTCTACTGATAGTCTCTTTTCATCAGGCAAACCACTTGTGAGGTATAAAAAGGAAAACAAAGTCGAAGTGCTCGCCGCTCTTACTAAAATATACCAGGATATAAACGGAAGCGATACACAGCCTGAATTCGAATTCGTGGAGGGCGAGATTGCAAAAACCTACGCTGACGACGTGCGTGCCGCACACGTCTATATCGGTTTTGCAGTATTAGCTATCCTAATCTCATGCCTCGGTCTTTTTGGTGTGGTGTCGTATGACTTGCGTCGTAGGCGCAGAGAACTCACTATCCGGCGTGTGCTTGGCGCTAAAAAGAAAGACATTGTTAATATGATAATAAAGCCATATCTACTCGTTATTGCGATTGCATCAGCCATAGCAGTGCCGGTGTCCCTATATGCTATTCACTCCTACCGTGAAAACTACACAAGCACCCTGAGTGTGTCACCCTGGATTTTCATAGCGGCCATAGCGGCCATATGCCTCATATCATATGCTACGGTTGTGGCTAATGTTACGTCTTTAAAGGATGAAAAAAGCTAACCATAAAATATTTAAATCATGATAAATATATATTTAAAACATGCTTGGAGGGCTTTCGCACATAACAGACTCTATACCCTAATCAATATAGCCGGCCTCGTACTCAGCCTTGCCGGAAGTATCATTATAGCCCGCTATGTGCACCAAGAGCTTACTGTCGACGATTACATTCCCGGCCTCGACCGAACAATGTTCACCTATCAGAGGAATGATACCGGTCATAAATACCGGACCGAGTGTAAGAATAGGAATAATCTCAAAGATTATCCAAGCCCGCAATATTCACCTGAGGTAGAGGCTTTCACACAATTTCAACCCTATTACGACGCCATTGTTGAAATAGGGGACGACATTTCGGACAAGTTCAATATTCTCGTTACTGACTCATCTTTTCTTGACATATTGCCACGTAAGATAGTGCAAGGAGTACGCTTGGGAAAATTCAACGAGGCAATGGTGACCGAAAGCACCGCGAAGCGACTGTGGCCAGGGAAAAACGCGCTGGATGAGACTTTGAAAATCTACGGTGATCCGAACATATACAAAATTGTAGGCGTTCTTGAGGATGCTGACTCTAAGCGTAACTTCGACTACGACATGATTGTGTATGCAGACATGGACAAACTCTATATAGGTAAAATTGGATGGATGTTGTGTAGGTTAAAACCCGGAGTAGACTACAAACAAATAAACTCTGCAATCCAGCCTTTTGAGTATACTCACGTAGGAGGATATTTGGAACGAGCCCATCCACAATTTATGCCTTTAAAAGACATCTATTTTGATACATCGTTCAAGGGTGACACAACCGAACATTTTCAGATTTACGGAAACTTACACAATGTGAGGATTCTTGAAATCGTTGCTGCGTTGCTCCTAATCGTAGGTCTTTTCAATTTCTTGAATATCTATAGTATAGTGATGAATGAACGTCGCCAGACTTTCGGGATACGGAAAAGCTTCGGTGCGGGAGTACCTGACATATTCTGCCATATCTTCGTAGAGAATTTTCTTATCGCAATGATATCTGTGGCATTGGCGTGGCTTGTAGTATTTGTAGCAACCCCGTTTCTTCGCGACTATGTGAATATGACGCTTATTCCATCAGTGCGGTTTGACATAATTATCACAGTGTCAACGTGCATTGTCTTTCCTTTAGCTATAAGTATTATAGCCGGTTGCGGTATCTGGCGCAACTCTAAAGTGCACAGTATGGGCAACTCCTTACCAAAAGGGGCAATAAGGGTGCGTCGGTATCTACTGCTCCTGCCACAAATGGCTGTAACCTTAGTCCTAATATCGGTAAGTGTCTATTTCATGCGTCAGGTCAACTATATGCTTAATGCTGATTATGGCTTCCAGACCAATTCCATTGTTTCTTTCAGACTGTGGCCCACGCAGGACAGAGAAGCATCATATAATTTCGCTAATAGGGAAGAGCTTAAGAAAAAGAGAGAAAAGGAAATTGCATTTGTTGCCCAGGCCATGCAGGCAATAAAATCCATTCCAAGCGTGGAATCTTGTGCGTTAGTCTACCCGGACGACATACCTTCATTAATCAAATATGGCAGTAGCGAGTTTAAGGTGAGATTAAAGGATGCTCCAAACGATGAATGGATGGATTTTGAATGTGTATTTATTGATAAAGATGTGCTCGAAACATTCAATGTGAAAATAGAGGATATTGACACAGCACAGGTCAGAAAAAGTAAATTCTACTATACGTTACTGAATAAAGAGGCCTTCGACAAACTTGCCATATCAGACCCGGCATCAGCTGTGCTGGAGACAAAGGATAATTTGTTTTGGGCATTGGGGATAGATCCCGAAGAAGTGAAGAAATTCAATATCGCAGGAAAGGTTCCCAATCTACATACTACATCCTTCACATATCAAGAATATCCACTCGCAATATTCGTAAATAATTATTTCGAAAGCGAAAATGGCAAACCGCTTGTGAGATATAAAAAGGAAAACAAGGCCGAAGTGCTCGCCGCTCTTACTAAAATATACCAGGATATGAACGGCGGAGACTCTGTACCAGAATTCGAATTCGTGGAGGACGAAATTGCAAAAACCTATGCCGACGACGTGCGTGCCGCACACGTATATATCGGTTTTGCGGTATTGGCTATCCTAATCTCATGCCTCGGTCTTTTTGGTGTGGTGTCGTATGACTTGCGCCGCAGGCGCAGAGAGCTTACTATCCGACGTGTGCTCGGCGCTAAAAAAGATGATATTGTTAGCTTGATTATAAAGCCCTACCTGCTCGTTATTGCGATTGCATCAGCCATAGCAGTACCGGTGGCTCTATATGCTATTCACTCCTACCGTGAAAACTATTCAAACAGTCTGAGCGTGTCACCCTGGATTTTCATTGGTGCCATTGCCGTAATCACACTTATATCCTATGTCACAGTTGCGGCGAATGTATCAACATTAAAAGATAAATAAAATATGCTGAAGCATTATATAAAAATAGCATTTCGGAATGTATTCAAATACAAGGCACAAACACTCATCAGCGTTTGTGCCATATCCGTAAGCATCATGCTCTTCGTGATGGTGACATCATTGATGATGCGTATACACCCCCTCCAGATTTTCGAAATGTCCTATATAGACAGAATAGTATGTATTAAAAGCAGTCCTAATATTTTTGATAATGACGAATTAGAACTAATAAAAACTCATAATTTCAAAAGTGCTGAGACTGTCATACCCAACGGTGGAGGGTATTTAGTAAGTTTGGCTACAACTTATCAAGATAACGGATCGCCTCGGTCTAAACTAATAGAAGGACAGACGTTGGACGGTAGGCTGCTTAATTTCTTAGGATATACTTCGGATGTGACAGGTGAGCTTCTTCCAATTATTTACGGCGATAGCACAATCATATCACGAAGAATGGCAGAAAAACTGTTTGGCAGTAGTAAATCCGCTGTGGGACAGAAAATTTTTATTGACATAGAAAATCAAAAAAAGTCATACTACATAAAGGATGTAATAGCCGATCCGTACATCAACGATAATACTATCAGAAATATTGATGTGTACCTATCCGAAAAGAGAGGAAACGGATTTTATTGTGCCAATATTAACGCTCTATTACGCAACGGATTCACAAAAGATGATCTAAAAAAGGAAATAGACAATCTGTTACCAGACAATCAATTAAAATTTGAATACCAAAAAGATATGGAAAAAGGAGACACCATAATCTTTAGAATACGCAATGGTATTATCATTTTTTTATTTCTATTCCTTATGGTATCGCTCATAAGTTTCCTGCGTCAGAAGGTACAGCTCTTTCGCATCCGGCAGCGTGAGATAGCCCTGCGAACTGTGCTTGGCGGTAAGGAAATCCAGATGTTCGTACTGTTTTTTATTGAAGTCGCAATAATATTGACTGTCTCAACTATAATTTCGCTTATACTCAGCTATTTTATCAAACACATCTTTACAACAGAGTATTATCCTTTCTTATCAGAATTAAATTGGAATATAAGCAATATATTTCCGACTACGATGATAATATATGCCATAATGATGGTCATTTCAGCCTCAGCTGTGGCATTATGCGTGCATCGAATAAAAAGGGACCAAACTGGTCTTGCACT
Source organism: uncultured Bacteroides sp. (assembly GCA_964546885.1). Classification (GTDB taxonomy): domain Bacteria; phylum Bacteroidota; class Bacteroidia; order Bacteroidales; family Muribaculaceae; genus CAG-873. Next base: position 11,881 of record CAZJKZ010000031.1, on the reverse strand, counting down.
ACAAATGAAACCACGCCCCAAACACCACATGCGCAATGTAGGACTCACTATACAACTTACAATAAGTATGGTATTCACATGGATTACAATATTGACGTATAACACATCATTCTTTATGGATAAATCCATGAAAATACCTGAGAATGATGCCGATTACAAAGACGGAATAGCCCTTATGCTAAATTTTGTGGAGCCTGTGGTGGGGGATAAAGTGTACAACATGCTTAAAATGTCAGATGCCATTGATAAAGTATATAGCGAACAATTGAAATTTGAGCAAATGATTATGTATGATGATAATGATGGCGAATATAGGGATTTCATGAAAGTGTATACTCAGACATCAGATGAAATAACAGATTTCTTTAAAATTGATATTAGTGTCACTAATCCCAATGCGAACCCTGCACAAAACGTGGCAGTAAGCAAAAGATTGAAAGAAACTCTTGAAAAGGCAGGTAAATGGAGTGAAGGAAGCCTTACTATCAATAACATCACCTACGAAATATCTGGGTTATACGACCAAATACCCTATGATATTACAGATCGACCATCGGCAATCGTCACTGATGTCAATTATACTCCTCTTCACAGCACATTCTATATACTTCCGAAACATGGGAGAAACAAGGATGCGATGAAAGACATAGAGAAAGCGATTGACCAGGAGTTACCGGAACGAATAGATATTTCGCCCGAACGACTGAGTACAAGGCTATCGCCTTACTCATCATTACGCGATGTGCTGAGATTTGTGATGTGTTTGTTAACTGTTGTAAGTATTGTCACCACTTTGGCTTCGCTTTATTCAAGCGTCACACTTGACACCCGCCGTAGACGCAAAGAAATGGCACTCCGAAAAATAAACGGAGCCAAAACCACGGATATTTGCCGCATTTTCGCAAAAAAGTATATAGTACTCGTGCTGGTATCAGCTACAATTACTTTTTTACTATGTAGAATCTCAACAATTCTTTGGATGCAAGATCTTGGTTACTTCCCCCACCCGATTCAGGACTTTTTTATTGCGGTAATTGCAGTAAGTTTTATTATATTTATTACTATAGCGTGGAAGATACGCGATATAATGAAAGTGGCTCCCGGAGAGTATCTAAAAGATTGATCCAATAAATTTTTAGGTGTCGAATTTTATTAGTATTTTTGCAAGTACTTTTATAACAGCTAATAATCAAACAAGAATAAATGCCCATAGGAAAAGGTAAGATATTAATAGTAGATGACAACGAGGACGTGCTCTTAGCCCTCAATATGCTGCTCAAGCCGCATGTTGAGGCTGTGCGCGTCATCTCACGGCCTGAACGCATAATAGAATTCATGGATTCCTTTGATCCCGATGTCATAATACTCGACATGAATTTCAGACGAGATGCAATATCCGGAGAAGAAGGATACACATGGCTCGAACAAATCCTAAAAAAAGACCCTAATGCAGTGGTGCTGTTTATTACAGCTTATGTTGACACGGAGAAAGCAGTACGCGCCATCAAAGCAGGAGCTGTAGATTTCATACCTAAACCGTGGGACAACAGAAAAATGCTTGGCGTAGTAAAAAGTGCCATACAATTAAGCCTATCCCGAAAATATCCTACAGAAGCTATCTCAGAAGAAGAAGACTCTGCGCCTGTGATGATCGGAGAATCACCTAAAATGCAACTTCTAAAAAAACAGATTGCAAAAGTGGGTGCAACTGATGCAAATGTACTGATCACAGGAGAAAACGGTTCGGGAAAGGATGTGGTGGCCCATCTCCTACATCACTATTCTCACCGATCTGGCCAGCCTTTTGTTACAGTTGACCTTGGCACAGTGCCTGAACAATTGTTTGAAAGCGAACTTTTCGGATATGAAAAGGGAGCGTTTACCGACGCTAAAGTTGCTAAAGCGGGACGAGTGGAAACAGCCGACAAAGGTACGCTCTTTCTCGACGAAATAGGGAATCTTACTATTCAAGCCCAGCAAAAAGTGCTGACTCTGATTGAAAAGCTTGAGTTTTCGAGACTTGGCTCAACTAAAACATGCAAGGCAGACGTGCGCATAATTGCCGCCACTAATGCTGATCTTGTAAATATGGTGACTACAGGTGTATTCCGACAAGACCTCCTTTATCGAATTAACACAATCGAATTACATTTGCCACCTTTAAGAGAAAGAGAGGATGATATAATACTTCTTGCAAATTTTTTTGCTGAAAAAGTGGCGAAAAAATACAAAATCCCTACTCCGACTTTTTCGACATCCATATATGCCAAATTGATGAACCACACTTGGCCCGGAAATGTACGCGAACTGCAGCATGTGATAGAGAGGGCGATAGTTTTGTCTATAGGCAATACCATCACAGCTGATGATATTTTATTCCCTAAATCTCCAACTAAACAGATCTCAACAGATACCCTTAACCTTGAAACCCTCGAACGAGAAGCAATTATGAAGGCTCTCGATTTAAGCAACGGCAACTTAACACAAGCTTCGGAACTTTTGGGTATTTCTCGTTTTGCATTATATAGAAAAATTGAAAAACTTAAGTTATGATATTCTCAGCCCGTAACTCGATTAAGAGAATGAGACGTATGGTCGAAGCCATACGTACGGGTGATTTTACTCTAAGAGTTAGTACGGATAATATTCATGGTGAAGAACGCAAGCTCGCAGAGGAGATAAACGACACAATACACGAATTCCGCACGAAATCAGCTGCAAAAGAAGCAGAACTCGACTATTTCAGAGCTATGTTAAATAGCGTGGAGGCATTCATAGTGGTTGCGGACGATGAAGGAATAGTGAAATGGATGAACGAACGAGCAGTAAACGGTCTTTGCGGCTTCAGAATACCTAATCTAAGCCATCTCAAAGTGGTAAATGCTCAATTGCCTGAACTTCTTGACTCCTTGAATTCGGGAGATCAGCGTCTTGTAAATCTGCATATCCACGATCATGAAGCTCAATTAAAGCTTTCAATGGTGAGATACATGCTTAAAGGCGTAAACCTCCGATTGTTTACTATGGAAAATGTACAATATGTACTTCAACAAAGTGAAGTGAAGGTGCAGAAGCGACTGATAAGCGTACTTACCCATGAGATAATGAATTCTCTATCTCCTATTATTTCTCTCTCAGAATCACTTTGCAGCTCTATGGAAAATGACGGTCATATAATAGATGAAACAGAGCTGCAAGCCCTTCGAACCATCAACCGCCGCAGCCAGGGACTTTTGAATTTTGTTGACAATTATCGTAAACTTTCACGTCTACCGAAACCTGTGTTTCAATGGACTTGTATCGGAGAGATTGTGACTACAGTAAAGAGTCTTTATCCAAATGATTACATAAGCTTTATTGTTGAAGACGAATTGATACAGCTTAGTGTCGATCGCCAGCAGATGGAGCAGGTACTTATCAACCTCGTAAAAAATGCAATTGAAGCAACCGAAGGCATCAACGAGCCTAAAATTATAGTGGCAACACATGCCGACCACTCCAATCGCCATTTCATCATTACTGTTTCCGATAATGGTATTGGTTTTTCGCCTGAAAGTATAGACAGTTTATTCTTACCGTTCTTTACAACCAAGCCAAACGGCTCGGGTATAGGCCTTAGTCTATCGCTACAAATAATGATCCAGCATCGCGGATTTATAAAAGTAAGAAGGGATAATGACCGTACAATATTTGAAGTAGTGTTGCCGTTATATTACAGAATAGGTAGCAAATAGGATTTATCACTCAAAAGTATAGCGATATGAAAGCGTTAAAGTCTTTTTTACTTGCAATTATAACATTGATGCCATTTATACTTCATGCGAAAATCAATGTTGGAATTGAAGTAATGCCGCAGCTGTCTAACAGATTTTCATGGGGCGCAGGCATAAATATGGAATTCCCACTTGCAGAAAAGCTCTATCTCTCTCCGGGAGTAAGCTACTCAACTCGCCACAGGTATGACGAATCACTGTGGCAAACCTATGAATACAGTCCTGACGGCAATATTCCCACCGATTACGAAAAGGCGTCAATGAATATCCATGGCGACTATATCAATATTCCTCTCTTGATAGGCTTCAAAAGCACCTCCCGCACCGACTATGCAGTAAAGGTGGCAGGAGGATTTTACTATGCCTACTGCTTGGGAGGAAAGTCGAAAATTAAAATGGATTGCAACGGAGACGTGTCGCAGATAAAAGTTCCCACGTTTGAAACAGCACTTGGGAAGCGAGCAGATTTCGGACTGTGCCTTGAAGTGAAGTACCTGCTGCGCAGCCACTATCAGATAGGTCTTAACGTTCAGCATGGTCTAAGAAGCGTATATCAGCCATTTGAAGTGCAGGGAAAAGATGATACTACTATGTTTCATGACCTAAACCCGGGTGTGAGGTTCCACCAATCAATAGGGCTGTCATTAGGATATGTGTTCTAATGACAAATAAGGAAGTGTATTTTGCAAAAGACTCACATAATTTTTAGCATTATTGGCAATATCAATTGTATATTAATCAAATAATGCTTAATTTTGCACAAAATAGTGCTTAGAAAATCTTATGAAAAAGGAAAAACAATATCTACGTAATCACCACTCAACTGAGCATCAAGATTTTAAGCTCGGAGTGGCGCTTAGTGGAGGAGGCGCACGCGGATTGGCCCACGCCGGTGCACTAAAGGCTATTGATGATGCAGGACTGAAAATCGACGTCATATCGGGCGTAAGCGCCGGATCCATCGTGGCTGTGCTTTATTCGGCAGGGCTTAAACCGGACACTATTCTTGAAATGTTCAAAGCCGCCACATTTTTTGACCTTGCGGAACTATCTGTTGGGAAAGGTGGTCTGCTGCGTATCGAAAAATTTGTGGATTTCATTATGCACTGCTTGGGCAAAATAAAGACATTTGAGCAACTAAAAATCCCCACATATATAGGCGTGACCAATTTTGACGACGCACAGCCCGAAGTGTTCAGCGAAGGCGAACTTGCTCCGGTCATTCAAGCCTCTTGCAGTATCCCGGTGGCTATAGTACCCGTGAAAATCGGGGATAAGACATACGTCGACGGCGGCGTGCTGCGCAACCTGCCGGCATGGACCATAAGAGAAAAATGCGATAAGCTTATCGGTATAAGCGTAAGCACAGTGTTAAAGACCAAAGTTGCCCCTACCCTCATAGGTATGGCTTTACGATCTTACTCTCTGCTCGCCAAATCCAATCAGGCTCCCGATTTGGAGCTTTGCGATATTCCCCTGAAAATTGATGATGTGTCAAAGCATGGCGTATTTAATCTTCGCGAGCTTGAAGAAGTGTTTAATTCAGGCTACGAAAATATGAAAAACGCCATAATAGCAAACAACCTCACCACGACTAATCTATAATCATGGCAAAACCAATTATCTATCAACTTTTACCTCGCCTGTTCACCAACTACTGTAAAGATCCGCATTTCAATGGGTCTATCACTCAAAACGGCTCAGGCAAGCTTAATTTAATCACTGATAAGATACTTAAAGATATAAAGAGTCTCGGAGTGACTCACGTGTGGTACACAGGCGTGATTGAGCACGCTCACGATGCCGACTACACAAAATACGGAATACCTCGCCATAATCCACACATCGTAAAGGGTAAAGCAGGAAGCCCTTACGCAATATGCGACTATTATGACATCGACCCTGATATAGCCGAAGATGTGCCCAACCGCATGGCGGAATTCGAGGCTCTCGTGGAGCGAACTCATAAGACAGGAATGAAGGTAATAATCGATTTTGTGCCTAACCATGTGGCTCGAGAATATGCTTCAGACACCAAACCTGCAGGTATAAAGGATTTTGGAACGGATGACAACAAGGAGATGTTCTTCTCTCCCACGAATAATTTCTTCTACATCACTCGTCAGCAGTTTGCTCCTCAAGAGGTATTTCTCGGCGAAGGAAAAGACCAGTATATAGAATTCCCGGCAAAGGCTTCGGGCAATGACTGTTTCACAGCGTTTCCTTCAAAATATGACTGGTACGAAACGGCTAAACTCAATTACGGTGTGGATCCGTGGAATGGATCAAAGCATTTTGAACCCATCCCTCCCACATGGATGAATATGCTGAATATCCTGAGATACTGGGCTTCAAAAGGTGTTGACGGATTTAGATGCGACATGGCACACATGGTGCCGGTGGAGTTTTGGCATTGGGCGATCGCCAATGTGAAAGAAACATATCCGGATATAGTTTTTATAGCTGAAATGTACGATGTTGGGCTTTATCGTCCATACATTTATTTCGGAGGATTTGACTACCTATACGACAAGGTGAATCTTTACGACACGCTTTTCGGAATAGAATGCAACGGACTTTCTGCAGCTAATCTGACTTCATGCTGGCAGACTGTAGATAATCTCTCTGCTCATATGCTCAATTTCCTTGAGAATCACGATGAAGTGCGTTACGCCTCACGTTTCTATGCCGGCGACCCTTATAAGGTTACAGCCGCACTTGTTATAAGCTCGATGCTTGGGACAGGACCCATGATGATATATGCAGGACAGGAGCTTGGCGAGGAAGCGGTAGGAGCTACGGGATACAGCGGAGATGACGGCCGCACATCTATATTCGACTATACCGTAATTCCGACAGTGCGCCAATGGCTTAACGAAGGAAAGGCGGACGGAGTGCTCTCAACGGATCAATGCAAACTACGCAACACATACAGACGTATCCTGACACTGTGCAACTCGGAAAAAGCCATAAGTGAAGGCTCGTTCTTCGACTTGATGTATGTCAACTACGACAATCCCAACTTCAATCCGCATAAGCAGTATGCCTTTATACGCTACAGCGGAGATGAGGTGCTGATAATAGTAGTAAACTTTGACACAATAAAGCACGATGTGAAAATCAATGTCCCCGCACTTGCCATTGATATGATGGGAATCGAGGGTGGAGAATACAACTGTGTCAATCTTCTGACAGGCGAGACTGCGAAAAAGACAATCAACGACAATGCTCAATTTGAGACGGAAGTACCGGCTAATGGTGCTGTAATATGGAAATTCAAAGGCAATTTAGCAAAATCCATGAAGGAAGAGTCAGAAGAAGAATGAATTAATGCGAAAATAATCAATGCTAAAAAAGATGTATGCCGGCACAAGTAATTAGTAACGATGTGTCGGCATATATCTTTTTTTGCATATTTCAATTTTAAGAGTCAAGCCTAAAAACAATACGTTGCACTCCGTTATCCCATTTACTACTGGATATACGAAATTTTCCGATTTCGGATGTGCGTTTTACATGTGTACCGGCACATAAACACTCGTCGTAATCTCCGATATGCACTACCCTTACCATTTCTGAAGCCTCATCAGGAAGGCGGCTCATATCGAAACGCGATTTTGCCTCTTCTTGCGAGATGAACTCTTCAGTCACCTCCACATCAGCTTCAATTGCTGAATTTACATATTGTTCGAGCGACTGTAGCTCGTCCGGGGTCAGGGCTTTGTCAAGATGATAATCGAGTTTCGACTTTTTTCGTTCGACATGTGCACTGAATGCGCGCCCTCGCCCATAGCGACGAGCCATCTCTCCATTAAGAAGATGTTCGGCGGAATGCATGGGCGGATATTCCTGCTTGTTGTGTTGGTTAAGTATTGGTTGATCCATAATTTTTTTTACGCAAAAGTACAATTTTTTATGCTCTAATCATAATTTCAAGACAAAAACATAAAAAATCGAGCTATTTTTATAAAAAGTCGCCTTAAAATTTGGTTATCTCAAATAAAGTACCTAACTTTGCATCGTCAAAACGACAAAGACCAGTCAGGAGAGGTGGGTGAGTGGCTGAAACCACCAGTTTGCTAAACTGACGTAGGAGTAATCCTACCACGAGTTCGAATCTCGTCCTCTCCGCCAAGTCCTGTAAGCGATTAGTTTGCAGGACTTTCTCATTTTTAGGGACACGCTTTGTCGATAAAAATTCGCATATATGTCACGCAAAAGCACCCTTAAAGTCAATGATATTAAGATAGAACTTCTCCGGCTCCTTAAGGAGGAGAAAGCATTTTGGTCGTATTCGCCCGAATCGATCACTCTTGAAAATATTCATGATGACCAGTTAATAGCGTTGACTATGCGTTATTTTGACCTTGATGAGATAAAACAGCTTTTCCAAATTTTCTCTTTTAAGAAGATTAAGAATGCATGGAAGAAATTGCTCGTACCTGAAGGCGATTATCTCTATACTCTCAATCGTTTCTTTGCCTGGTACTATTTTAAAGCCAAAAATCCTGATGCATATTTAAAATCGCTACAGACACGACACTTCAACTCTATGTTCAGCTGATATGAACGGTTTAGCACCACATACATCCTCAATCTTTGAAGCCATCTCCCGACTTGAATGTATAAAGCCATATACTCTTGTAGGTGGAACAGCGTTATCACTCCAATTAAGGACACGTGAGAGCGAGGACCTTGACTTCATGTCATGGAGAAAAAGCCGAAATGAAAAGCGTGAAGTAGATCAACGACAAGCGCTATTGTCATAAGAAAAAGATTAGGGACATATGCGGACACTATTGCCGTATACATCCCTATTTACGTTTAGTTTACTTTGTGGACAGGTTTGTCACACAATCCATGGAAGAAGTCTTAGAACGCGGTTAAGCTTTTACTTTAACGAGCATCACTTTTGAATCGGCTTTAGCCACTACGCTATGAGGCACGCCTTCACCTACGAGGAGAAACTCACCGGAATTAATGGTGTGAGGTTTGTCGATCATAGTAAATTCTATAGAACCTTCAAGCACGTTTACCATTAACTCAGCAGGAGCAAGATGTTCGGCGAGGCTTTGTCCGGCCTTCATTGCGAGTAATACTACACCACCGTTAGAGTTTTCAAACACTCTGTGGAATTGCACACGATCTTCTGCGGGTTGAATCTGATTAGCGAGAGAATGAACTTCACCGAATTTGTATTCTGTTTCTAACATATATAATATAGGGTTTAGAGGTTTCAAGGAAGAATGATTATCATTCTTCGCTTATTTAAACAACTACTGAAAATATGTTGTTCAAATATCAAAGATTTATGAATAACCTAAGAAATAGAATAAAAATATATAAGATGAAACACACAATTTTGACAAAACGGGCTTACGAGCCTACATCCACAGAAGATGGCTATCGCATCTATGTAGATCGCCTATGGCCACGCGGCTTATCACACGAGACATTCCATTATGATATGTGGGATAAAGAAATAGCACCCTCTACCGAGCTGCGCCAATGGTTCCATGAAAATCCCACGGCAGAATGGACTGAGTTCGAAGACCGCTATAAGGATGAGGTGTTGGCAAATCCCGCATTCACTACTTTAAAACAACTCATAGCGGACAAACCTGTTGTTACCCTCCTTTACTCCTCTCACGATACTGAACACAACAACGCTATTGTCTTAAAAAATCTACTTGAAGAGTAACGAAAAAGATTGCATCCCCTCCAAAATAATATTTTTTGAAAAAAAATTGAAAATTTATTTGCGTAATTCGGACACAATTACTAATTTTGCGTCATAATTACACAAATAAATTTTTTATGAGTTATACATATAAATATCCTCATGCTGCCATAACAGCCGACTGCGTAATCTACGGGTTTGATGGAGAGCGACTTAAAATACTGCTTGTAGAGCGTGGTCTTGAGCCATATAAAGGTATGTGGGCATTGCCAGGAGGATTCATGAAAATAGACGAAACGATAGAACAGACAGCAAAACGAGAGCTGTTTGAGGAAACAGGTCTAAAAGATGTCTATATGACGCAATTCAAAATGTTCAGCAAAATAGACAGAGATCCACGCGAGAGAGTGGTTACTGTCGTTTTCACTGCTCTCGTTCGTCCTAATGATTATCTACTTGTGGCAGGAGACGATGCCTCCAATGCCCTTTGGTTTGAAGAGCGTCATCTCCCTCCCCTTGCCTTTGACCATGCTGAAATTATTGAGGAAGCTCATAAATATCTGGAAGAGCTGTTGCGTCTCAAGCCCATAGCTTTCGAACTGCTTAACAAGACATTCTCAATAGGCGAATTGCAACGCGTATATGAAGAGATAAACCGTACTACTTACGACAGACGGAACTTCCAACGAAAAGCCGTGCAGAGTGGACTGTTGAATATTGTGAATGGAAGCAGTACATCGATTGATGCATATGACTCTGAGCCAAAGAATAATTCTGTGAATCGTCCTGGAAGAAAACCTTCGCGACTGTTCACATTTAAAAAGAAAAAATCAACCGATGACAACGAGTATGATTCGGATGCCTCAACCAGAGATATTTTCGACTATTAATCTAATCAATTAACGATAATCAACTGTTTATTAACCCAAAAACGTACTGGAAATGAAAACTACAGTGTTTAACCTCATCATCCTCGATGAAAGCGGCTCCATGTCAAATCTCACAGATCAGACAATCTCAGGATGCAACGAAACTATCAATGTGGCTAAAAGCCAAGCCGACAAGAATGCTGACGTCTTCCACTCTCTTATGTCGGTTTACGCCTTTCAGAACGGAGGTCCTGTGAAGTCGCGCTACATCATGAAGAACGAAGATGCTCGCAGCGCACGTCACATCAACGCTGATGACTATCAACCATGGGGCTCTACTCCTCTCCTCGATGCCGTGGGGTCTACCCTTACCGAGTTAAAGACCGTGGCAGCCACACATGAGGATGCTACAGGCGTAATCACCATAATCACCGACGGAATGGAAAACTCTTCATCTCACTATAATTGGAGGGATGTGGCCAATCTCATTAGCCAGTTTAAGGAAAAGGGCTGGACTGTCAATCTCATAGGGGCTAACATCGATGTAAATGAGATGGGCCAAAGAATGAACATCGACAATCGCATGGCGTTCCAAGCAACACAAGGAGGCACAATTGGGATGTGGGCAAAATTTAGCCAAAAATGCCAAACCTTTATGAATGAGTATGCTGAAGAGTCGCGCTCACTTTCTGACGTAGAGTCGAGAATAGCCAACAGAAAACGCAGATCATCCAAATTTTTCGACTTCAACTCATAGTGGTGCTTCAAATTTTTGAATTTTTTTAATGAGACTGCACAGGCCTGCGCAGTCTCATTACTTACCTAACTATAATAAAATCAATCAATTTGCTTAATAATACGAGCCGGATTCCCCCCTACAACTACGTTATCAGGAATGTCTTTCGTCACAGTAGAGCCGGCTCCAATAACAACGTTATCACCAATCTTTACTCCCGGACAGATAGTGACGCTTCCTCCAATCCATACATTATCGCCAATCGTTACAGGTTCAGCCCATTCTACGGCTTTATTTCTTTCTGCCGGCTCAAGAGGGTGACATGCTGTATAAATGCTTACATTGGGCCCAATGAAACAATATTCGCCTATTCTTACTTCGGCCTCATCGAGTATCGTGAGGTTGAAGTTCGCAAAGAAGAAATTGCCGATATGTATGTTCTCGCCGTAATCGCAACGAAAAGGCTGGTTGAACTGAAATATTTCTCCATAGCTTCCGAGAAGTTCTTGAAGTATCTGCTTTTGCTCGTCTATTAGCGACGGATTTAGAGCGTTGAATCTCCACAATTTCTCGCGAGTAGCTGCTAATTTCTTTACAAGTGCCGGATGTGTAGCATCGTATACTTCGCCGGTCACCATCTTTTTCCAAATTTCTTCTATTGTCTCCATTTTTTAAGTATATAAAATGTTACACAAATATTTAAAGGTAAAGGATGATACATAAAAGAAGCTTCTAATCTACTTTACCAAGTAGAGTTTTTTTTCTATAAAATTATCATCGGTAAAAATAGGAAGAATTCTACATCTTACCAAATATTTCTCCT
>CAZJKZ010000030.1:0-28209 GCA_964546885.1 uncultured Bacteroides sp. | reverse complement strand
TATATCATGCCGGTTAACGGTATTCCAAAGCACTTGGTAAAGACTCTTACCCGTGCTAAATTCGAGCAGCTTGCCGACAAACTGATCCAGGCCACGATTCCGCCTTGCGAACAGGCTCTTAAAGATGCTGGAATGACGGCTCGCGACATCGACGAAGTGATTTTGGTAGGTGGTTCGACTCGTATTCCTGCCATACAGCAGATTGTTGAGAAGTTCTTTGGTAAAGCTCCCTCTAAGGGCGTTAACCCCGATGAAGTAGTTGCCGTTGGTGCAGCCATCCAGGGTGGTGTGCTCTCGGGCGATGTTAAGGATGTGCTTTTGCTCGATGTCGTTCCTTTGTCGGTGGGTATCGAGACTCTCGGCGGCGTGATGACTAAGCTTATCGAAGCCAACACTACCATTCCTACCCGTAAGAGCGAGACATTCTCTACAGCAGCTGACAACCAGCCTTCAGTAGAAATCCACGTGCTCCAGGGCGAGCGTCCAATGGCTAAAGACGATAAGACTCTTGGTAAATTCCACCTCGATGGTATCGCACCCGCACCTCGTGGTATTCCGCAGATCGAAGTTACATTCGAAATTGATGCCAACGGTATTCTTAACGTATCTGCTAAGGATAAGGCAACCGGTAAGGAACAGAGCATTCGTATCGAAGCTTCATCGGGCTTGAGCGAAGCTGAAATCCAGCGTATGAAAGATGAGGCAGCAGCCAACGCAGCCGCCGACGCTAAAGAAAAGGAACGCGCTGATACACTCAACAAAGCTGACCAGATGGTATTCCAGACCCGCAAGCAGATTGAGGAATTCGGTGATAAGATTCCCGCAGACAAGAAGGCAGCTCTCGAATCAGCAGTAGCTCGTCTTGAAGACGCTCACAAGGCTCAGGACGTTGATGCTTGCAACGCAGCAATCAAGGAAATCGAGACTCTCTTCGGTCAAGTTCAGCAGGATATCTATAATGCTCAGGCACAGGCTCAGCAGCAGGCTCAGAATCCGGGCGCAGGAGCTAATCCTAACTCAGGCTCAAGCCACCAGAGTGGTCCTGAAGATGTAGACTTTGAGGAAGTGAAATAAGACACATAAAACTCAATAATAAAATATGGTGTAGCTCAACGAGTTGCACCATATTTTTATACCTTTATTTTTTGCTTGGTGTTTGTATTATTCGGATTTCCGGCTGATATTTATATCATTTTTTCAATCAAATCATGACAGCTAATTCGGATTTTTTCGCTAATTTTGCGGTTGACACCTTTGCTTTCGGCATCACGCACGGAGTATCTAAGGTTCAACTCGCGAATAATATTTGTCGTTATATATAGAAAAGGAGGCACAATATGTCGGAAGAACAGATGAACAGTTATCGGCTCACGTCGATGGAGGAGCCGGGTGATGAGCGCATGGCTCAAATCATGCGCGAGGTGGCCGAGGATGCACGTGAAAGCACTCGCCGGGCGGCCGAACGTGTTGCTGCCGGAATAGAGGTCGCTACGCATGAAGCTCGCACCCGAGTTGAAGAAACGCTTAACCGGATTCGCAATGGGAGCAAGTAAGCACCGTCCTGTTCTGATTGTGATTGCTGGGCCCAATGGGTCGGGCAAAACTTCTGTGACATCAAAGATTCTTCATCATGAGTGGCTTGAAGATTCGGAATATATAAATCCTGACAATGTGGCTCGTGACGTTTTCGGAGATTGGAACAATCGGGAAGCTGTTCTAAAAGCGGCTAACTATTGTAACGACTGGCGCGAAAAATGCCTTGCAGAATGTCAGAGCCATATCTTTGAGACTGTAATGTCAGCTACAGATAAGATAGAATATATTCTCAGAGCTAAGGAAGCCGGTTTCTTCGTCCGCCTTTTCTTCGTTTCCACTGAATCTCCGACAATCAATGCAAAGCGTGTTGCAACGCGAGTCATGAATGGAGGTCACGATGTTCCCATCCCCAAAATCATTTCTCGTTACGATAAGTCCATAGCCAACTGCATTGCACTAGCTCCATACGTTGATCGGCTCTACGTCTATGACAACTCAATCGAGGATACAGAAGCTCGTCTATTGTTTCGATTAAGCGATGGCGAGCTCGCAAAACGATATGTAGATGAACTTCCAAGCTGGGCTTCAATCATCCTTCCAAAATAAGAAACAATGAAGTAAACGATATACTTCTTAGCTATTTGAAATCTCATATTTGTACCATACAAAGTAAAATCACTAACAATAAGATATGGTTAGATTTGAGGAAGTGAAATAAAGTATACATGGAAAGATTTTAAGCATGTTTTACATATCTTCCAAAGTCAGACCTTTATACTCAATATTGTATTTGCTTGCAATTTTGTTTTTCGTGAAGAAAGCTTCTGCTTTTTTCTTTAGTTCTCCTATGCTGATATTATCCTTTTGCCTTTTCACTTCATAAAATACAAGAGTATCGTCAAGTTCGTTTTCTGTTATTATGTCTATTTCATTCTCTCCTTTTCTGTCCCACCAGTTGCCAAGACGTGTGATATCTGCTTCTTCTGCGAGTTTTTGTTGAAAATATCTTTTAAGTACGTGTCCGCTGTATGTAGTGTAATCCCGTTCTATGACTTCCCTAAGCTTGTCGTATTTTCCAATTTCCAGCATGTAATTGTATTTGTGGATAAATCTGAACCAGAATTTAAAAAACATATCATCAATTTCATAGTGGACATTTTTTTGAGAATTAGGAGTAAGAACAGGTAGGCGTTTTGTAATTAAGGTGTAGTCATCTTCCAGTTTTGACAGATACCCTCCTACTTCTTTACCCACGGCTGTTTCGATTTCGTTACGAGTGTTCCTACCTGACGCAATAGCACTAAGAATGGAAAAATATACAGAAGAGTCCTTACCAAATTCTTCCATTAGGATATTTTTTCCTTCCGATATGAAAGGAGAATCTTCTGCTATGATTCTTTCAATCATCTCCTTTGATGTGAAGGATTTATTATCCATAAGGGAACTGACATATTTGGCTACCCCTCCGGTGAGCATATATAGTGTAAGTAGATCATCGGGCTTGTATGATGGATTATATGTTTTGAAAATATCTTTGATGACTGCCGTGCGGAAGGGCTTGATATTAAGGAATCTTGACTGACGTCCATATAATGGCTCCTTGTTGTCTTTAAATATTTCCGATAAAAGTGAAAAAATTGAGCCGCCCACAATAAGATTCATTTTTGAGTTCTCGCTATATAAATCCCATATACGCTGCATGTCGCTGAAAATAGATTTGTTGACTCTGAGGAAATCTTGAAATTCATCAATGAACAGTGTGATAGGGTGTTGCTGTGAATATTTCATCAGGAATTCAAAGATATCAGCAAAATTATCAGGAGATCCGAGCACGGGGATATGCAATTTCTCCTCAATTTCTTTAGCATAACCCTTACACAAATCAGTTTCTGATTTGCGGGCAACGAAGAAATAAAGCATATCTTTAGAGTCATATGTATGTGTGACGAGCCAAGTCTTTCCGACTCGGCGGCGTCCGGTTAAAACAGTAAATTGAGCATTTTCCCTACTCAGATTCTTTACTTCTTGCAATATTTTTGTCTCTTTCTCTCTATCAAAAAACTTCATATGTAAACTTAATTTTAGTTTGGACACGGCCGTTTCCGACACAGTCATGTCGGAAACGGCCGTGTCGGAAACGCAAAATTAATAAATATTTCTTATTGTACAATAAAATCCATTTCAATTTTTTTCACTTCTAACATTATTTTAACTACATGACATAATCCTACTAAACAAAAGACTATAAAGGTTTTTCATCTCGGAACGTATTAACAATTATCTATGGAAAGTATTTTATCATATTTATAGCTTCTTTACAATAATTTTTGCGACAAGCACGATTCGTCTAATTTGTTTCTGTTGCAGAAACAAATTAGACGATATATTTCTATATCAAGAAAAATATTTGTAATTTTGCAGAAAAATTGTATTATGGTAGATATAGAATTATTAGAGAGAAATATGAGAAGGCGACTGGCACACATGCCTGAGCGAAAAAGATTATTTACCACTGAATTTGGGCAACTCCCATCTGCGTTTATCATAATAGGAGCCCGTGGTTGTGGCAAGTCTACTTTCCTACTCCACCATGCGAAGGATAAAAATATGCTTTATCTGTCGTTAGATAATCCATTGTTGTCGACAAGGACTCTATATGAGATAGTGGAGTACATTTTTTTGAAGGGTTATGATGGGGTGATTCTCGATGAGGTTCATTATAGTGCTAATTGGAGTCGCAATCTGAAAGCCATATATGATGATTTTCCGGGTAAAAAGATCTGGGTCTCTGATTCGTCTGCATTAGTTCTGCGTGCCGGGAATGCTGATCTTTCCAGAAGATATGTGGCAATAAATATGCCTATGATGTCTTTTCGTGAATATCTTTATATTGAAACTGGAAAATTACACAACACTTATCGCATTGGAGGTCCTATACCCGTTAATCCGGACGGCGAGATACTTAGACTATTCAATCAATATCGTAAGCACGGCACCCGACCGTTCTATCTTGAAGGCGATTATGAAAAACGCTATATGGGGGTTTTAGAAAAGAGTATGTACACCGATATCCCATTTTTTATGACTAATGTGACCGACAACAATCTACGTCTGTTGTCGGCAATAGTAGGGACATTGGCGAATTCTTCAGTTCCTAGGGTTCAGGTAAAATCTCTTTGTAGCGATTGGGGGATTGGAGCTGAAAAGCTTTATCAGCTGTTGTTTGTGATGGAGCAAGTGAAAATGATAAATGTTGTGCGATTGCAAAATGACACTAAAGCACGAAGTGTAGGCGCAAAGATGCTTTTTGCAGACCCTTGTGCCTATTGGGTATTGAATGCCGACAAAGGAACGGAGAGAGAAGCATTTGTGGTGTTCTGTCTGTTGCAGGCAGGTTATGAAGTTACTGCAATGAAAGACGAGAGGAAAGGTGATTTTGTAATTTCCTTTAATGAAGAGTCATTCACAGTAGAAGTGGGAGGCGAAAATAAAAAAAATAAAGGGGCAGACTTAGTAATGCGAGACAATACAGATTATCCGGCAGGAAAGGCCATTCCGTTTTGGCTACTTGCTATGATGTGGTAACCGAGGTATTCTCATCACACCTACTTATATGATGAGTGCATTCAAGTTAATTTTTGAGGGAAGAGAGATTGCCCATATCTTCCAAAAGTGAGACCTTAGTTTTCTGTTGAAAATATCGTTCAAGTATGTGATAAATTTATTATGCAAAGTGCTCAAATAGCTATATAGCAGATACATTTAGAGTGAAATTTTGATTATTGTCGCATTATAAAGAGAAATTGTCGCATACAAAATTTGGAAAATAGTGAAACAAAATACTAACTTTGCAGCTGAAAATTTCGATAATGTTGAAATGTTTGTTTTTTAGATAATCGATCTATAATATAGTTATGAAAACAAAATTAATATTGGTATTCTTGACATTCTTGGTATTTTTGCCGGCAATGTTCTCTTGCGAATCAGAGGAACCGCAAGAGAGCAATGTTCCAAAAAAAGAGTTCAGAATAAGAGCATATATTGACAACCCTGAAAATTCGAGGGCTGCCATTGAGTATGGATATCAAGATAGCATTAAAGAAGTTTTTACTTGGTTAAATGAGCATAATCCGGATTATGATGGTGATTACTTAACGTTGTTTAATCTTTCAAAATTCAAAGAATTCCATCAAAGCCGCCATGCTCCATTTATGTACCTAGATAAGATTGTAGGAAAACAAGCTGAGTTTAAATACTATAGAGAAAGTTCTACTCATATCCCAGATGATACAGAATTCTTTAGAATAATGGAGCCTGGAGATTCCATTCTTGCTGTGGTTTGTGAAGCTCACGCAGCAAAATTGGCTGATTGTGACTCTACGTATAGTAATGTATTTTCTTACCAGGCTTCAAGTCACCTGTATGATCAAAAGATTGTTGAGAATCCAACAACTGCAACTGCTCTGAAACATGTACACATGATGATGCGCATGTATGACGTTGTCAAAGTAGATGAAAATAAAGAAATTCCCGATTTACATTTCAAGCATTTTTCTTCTATATTTAGAGTGACTCTACAAAATCAAACCGGAAAACCGCTATTTAACCAAATATCTGAGATTGTATTTACAGCATCTTCGGATGAAAGGCGTACTTTTATATATGGATTTAACTATTTCTCTGTTGTAGGAAATGAAACCGCTGGGTTTCATTTAGAAGAAAATTTTAAAGAAACACCAAAAAGACATCCCCTCAATCCCACTAAACCCGACACAACAGTAGTGCTTACCCATAAAGTCAATCATCAGATAAATTATATTGGAGATATTAAAAAGCCTTTGGATAATGGGGAGACATACGAGTTTTATGCTGTAGTAACCCCAAGAATTGGAAATCCTCAAATAACTCCTGAAGTTGTTGATAGTTTGACAATTGACGTGTTTAATGGCGGTGCTGAAAGCGGTTACTATATTAATCATAATATAGATAGATATACAATAACTATCAAGGATTTTAACAGACCAATAGAACCAGGGAAAAGATATTGGTTTAAACTTACTGCAACAAATGACACAGTGAAAGTTAAGACTAATATATATGATGACAATACGGATAATGTGACAGGAACAACATATCTTGATGCATACAAACTAATGTTTACTTCTGAATGGGAAGACATGCATAGACAACAGGAATGAAAGTAGAGAGACTGTCTAACAATGAAAGTTAGGCAGTCTCTGTTTTTGCATGCAAAAATTGAGCAATTCAAGCAGCTTTAGAACAAATATGCTATTGCAGCCTCAAATTGTCCGCAAAACGTTATTCAAGAAATAACCATGCGCATATCTCACATTGAACCGTTAAGATATGTGATAAATTATTTAAATTAGTAAAATTATTTTTTGTGTAAGTAAAACAATGTAATTTTATCAATAAATACATCAGGCAGGATTATTAAGGTGCGTTTATGACAAATATCCCTACGCTACAAATTTCCTTGATAGACTCCTTCCTAACTTGTGCTCATTCAACTTTGTAGACTGACTTAGATGCCAGTCAACAGATTACTGACAGTGTTTACACCCACTTTCAATCGCGCTCATACTTTAGGCCGATTATCCAATAGTCTGAAGCATCAAAGCCGTACTGAGTTCAAATGGCTGATCATTGATGATGGATCCGTGGATAATACGGCAGAGATGACTCGTAAATGGATTGATGAAAAAATTATTGATATCGAATACATTTATAAGGAGAATGGCGGTCTTCACACCGGATTCAGAATATGCGGAGAGAAATATGTTGAAACGCACAAAGGTATGTTATCACAAAGGGCATTGGAGTACAAGGAGTATGATTTACCAACCGACGCATCATGTAATGAAACGAATGTTGTGTAAACTGAATTTTATATTTAAATCATTATGGCTACTTCCTGTACATCTCGGAGCTGCAATCACATACCGTAACATCAAAATACCCGGACTTTTCATGAAAGGAATTTTTAAAGGTATTTCATACACAAATAGCTTAGAATATAAAACTTTATCCCCCTGCGTGTTCGTAGACAGCAAATGAGGATCCTGCATGTGATAACCTCTCTACGCTCAGGTGGCGCAGAGAAACTTATTACCGACTTACTGCCTCTATTTTTCGAGTCAGGAATAAATGTTGAGTTAGCAGTGTTCAACGCTATTGATACCTCGTTTCTGAATTCTTTGATAGAATACGGTATAAAAGTCTATCGATTTGAGACAAAAGAATCCAATGTTTACTCGTTATCTCACCTTATAAAGCTTAACCGACTGATAAGTTCTAACAAGTATGATATTGTGCATACCCACAATACTCCTTGTCAGTTATTTCTATCGATTTGCAAGAAAACCAAAGGAACAAAATTCATCACTACTGAGCATAACACCTTTAATCGTCGCAGGAGCTGAAAGCGGAGAAAAATTTTGACATGTAAGAAAAAGGCGTTAACTTTGCGGCATTAAAAACACAGACACGAAAAACGACTTTTCTATGACAAAATTCTACACTATCTTCACACATCGCACACTCCTACCCGCTATAACCATTGCGCTATGCGCAGGCACAGCAAACGCAGCAACTAACCAATCGACTGACAACGAAGATGAAAATGTAGCCGTACTGACTTTTGAAAACTCAGACTTTAAAGGCGATCTCGACAATATCGTATACAAGACGGATGGCATGACTGCTGACAACTACTGGAATGCGCTCATCGACAGCATGCAGTACAATGGTCCCCTACTCTATCCAGATATCGAAGATATTCAAGAAAATGAGATATATAGCTGGTATGACCAGGGCAACACAGGACTTATGTGCAGCATCAACAATATATACGGCGACGGTAAATTCTGGAACGGCGGAGCTGCAGTGTCCAACTACGTGTCAGAAACATACGAAGGCGCCAACTATACAGTCCAACTTGAAGCCTATACTCCCGAAGGCGGAAACGGAGGATATGACGGGTCGAAAAACTTCGTAATGTGCAACGGATCATATGACGGATCGCAGTACGGAGTGGACAATCGCACGATTTTTACCTTTGCTGAAGGCAATGGTATCGGCGAATTTTTGTATGCCTACATCAATCTTAATACCTATGCCATCAATATGGCATACAACGGCGACTCATTCTCCCATGCCGCTAAAGAGGGTGATTATGTAGATGTGGTAGCCGAAGCCCTTGATGCTGACGGCAACTCGCTCAACACGACCTCGATACGCGTGGTGGACGGGCCGGAAAATGTGATGAAAGAGTGGACTAAGTGGGATCTCAGCACTCTTGGCAAATGCCACTCTGTACGATTCAACGTAACCTCCAACATAGCCAACGAGTACGGTATGTCATTCCCGGCCAACTTCCTGCTCGACAATATCGCTGTGGTTAAGCCGGATGTGACCTCCATCATCGACGTAGAAGCCGACCAAAATGTTAGCAAGGGTATTTACACGCTTCAAGGCATTAAATTAGAGAGCGTCAGCGCCCCAGGCATCTATATCATAGCCGGGAAGAAGGTACTCGTAAAATAAACAAACATATACCCATACACTGATGCGCCATAGTGTTAGCAAAATATCAGCCATTGCTTTGTTGCCCCTGCTCATTGCCGGGTGCAACAAAGACAATGACATCGTGCTTGACAACAACGACAGCACTCTACGTCCGATAAACTCCGCATCGTCGCCTTATCAAAACGAGGTGTACGAATATTTGCCTGCTCCCGGACAGTTCATTAACGAGGCTAAGAGCGGATTCTCCGCTGATATCACATCGCTTGAAATCGCATGTGCCTACGCTCTCGACCGCCTCGAAAGCCACCGTTATGTGTCGCTCGGAGCCTTTGGCGGATATATAGTGGTTGGTTTCGATCACAGCATTTTAAACAGAAACGATTCGGACTACGATTTCAACATTGAAGGCAACGCATTCGTCAACGACCACGGAAGCACCAACGAGCCCGGAATAGTGGAAGTGATGCAGGACACAAACGGCAATGGATTGCCCGATGACACGTGGTACGAGCTAAAAGGATCTGAGACTGGCGCAGAAAGCACAATCGAGAACTACAGCGTGACATACTACCGCCCTGACGGTCCGGGCAAAAATGTGAAGTGGACAGATTCGGAAGGCGAAAGCGGCACAGTGGACTATCAGAAAGCATTCCACACTCAGGACTATTACTATCCGGCATGGATAAAAGAGGACAGCTACACACTGACAGGCACACGCCTTGCATCTCGCACCTCCTACGACGCAAACACCGGCGACTGGGCATATATGGCATTCGGGTGGGGATACGCTGACAATATGGGCTCAGATGCCATAGGAACAGGAGACGCTGACGGAGCAGGACAGAAAAACGGCTTTAAGATTAGTAATGCCATGGACAAATACGGCAATCCGGTAAATCTTGAATATATCGACTTTGTGCGGGTGCATACCGCCGTACAGTCAAAAGCAGGCAGGCTTGGTGAAAATTCATGCGAAGTTTTCTCGTTCAGAGACCTCAATCCATTGTTCTACGACTACGACAAATAGTGCATTTTTTGCTCACTTTTACAGACTATTAAGATGTGTTGACATCTGCTGAACAAAAACGCACATACCGTGTTTCTACTATAAAAGAATTAACTAAACTGTAGAGACATGAAGAAATTACTTTTACTTATCATGATGGTCGTAACCACGATAGGTTCGGCTTATGCAATAATAGACAAATACACTATCGACCGTGACGATTTGCCGGAAGAGGCCCAGAATATGCTGAAAGAATACTTCCCCAAAGCCAAAGTGGGAATGATAAAGGTAGACAAGCATCTGCTAAAAAAGACTGACTATGACGTGCGGCTCGTAAACGGCACAACAATAGAATTCAACAACAAAGGCAAATGGACGAGCGTAGACTGCAAGAATCGTGAGGTGCCTGAGGGTCTGATACTTAAGCCTATCCGCAATCATGTGAAGAAAAACTATCCTGACACAAAAATCGTAAAAATCGAGAAAAAGAGTTCAGGATATGAAATCAAGCTCTCCGACGGCGTGAAACTTGAATACAACCTCCTTGGCATATTAAAGAAAGTAGTGGATATAGCCGATGCTGAAGATTAAGCACTACGGATATAACCAAATTATTCATGATTTTAAAAAATTATATTAACTTTGCAAACAAATAACTCAAAAGATCAATATTAATAAATTATTGTCGGGGAAATGGCAAAAAAGCAAACAGAGACCAAAACGCATACTACACTGAGAAATATTCCTTTAATTGAATCGTTGCTTAAACACCCACTGCTAAGAGCAATGGCATGCGGGATGGTAGCATACACTGATGGGGCCATACGCGAACTATACACCATTTTTGACTATTATCTTTCTGACCGTACCGACGATATAAAATATCTTAAAGACAAAAATATCATATATGATGCAGGATATGGATCCTATTCGTATAATTATTACTCCATAAATCTTTATGCGGTGAGTCCGGAATACGTGTACCTGATACTCGCAGAAATGACTCCCGCAGAATTAGACAGCACTCTACACATAACAAAAAGTTTATCCCCATCATCTATAAACTCTTATGAAGTAGACTTCAATGTGAGATCGCACTTCGTAAAAGCATTGTACGGGTGTGTACACAAATCCGACTACATTGCCGACCACCTTAAGCAATGCCTTCCGCTATTCAATGCCGCCTTTTACAACTGGACATCCTACTACAACAAAATTGTTTTAAGCTTGGTGCAAACTCCTCGAATGCACCCTATCATATCAAATAGCACCAAGGCCGGAATCAGCAGAATCATACTGACATATATTGATTTTATCTCTGATATGAAAACGCTGTATAATCCGGAGTTGGCAGAAAGCGTATTTTTCGACAATGACAAGCAAGTACGGTCCTACATTTCACCCGTAGACGCAATAACAATGGTTGTGATCACCAAACTCATGGCTAACGGGCATATCGACGATTTGATTAACCATTACACTCTCCTCGACGTAATAAAACCTAAATCCTCCACCACCCTATTCTTTGATTTTCTTAAAGCAATAAAATCCCTGCACGCAAGCGACCCAGCGCCGATGCTTGACGCAATGAGAAATCTCGTCAAGTTGGAGGGAGCTAATATTTTAGGGATACCACAGATAGCATTTTTCGCTATGGCGGCTGTGGTGATGAGCAACGACAAAAATGTGGTAGCAGAATACGTAAAGCTTCTCAAACTTCTCGAAAAAGAGGACGCCGTCTTGGCAAGAGGCGTGATAGAGTGGCTTACTAAAATCAATATCGGACCTACATTGACAAAGCGCATCTTAGAAAGCAAATACACCCCCTCAAATAAAATTCTCTTTTCATTTTTCACAAAATATCTCGGAATCGACGACAGGAATCAGTCGCTTAGATCTCTATTGAGAGAGTCTGAGGCAATAACCTATCAATCTCCGTACAAATACGTGCGGCTCCTTTACACAGGACTCGACGACAACAACCCAAGTGTACTTAAAGAACTGGAGACAATAACCGATACGAAGCCGCTCTTCCAAGTGGAACACCAAGAGCCATGGGAAAAATTGCTTTTGAAGATAAAACGGCAACTGAATCCTACAGGCAAAACAGTTCAGGCAAACGCATCAGGAGCAAGAGTGGCATACTTGATATCCGACACATCCATACAACCTATATTGCAAAAATCCACTAACGGTGTGACATGGACAAAGGGGCGAAACATTGCTCTGAAAACCTTTAAGAACGGAAGCGCAGAAGGCATGACGAGTCGCGACATGAAAGTGATATCTTGTGTAAAGGTGTATGCCGGATGGGGAGGAGACGTATATTCAATCGACTATAGAAGCGCAATTTATGCCTTAGTGGGACATCCATACCTCTTTACTGACGACGCTTCGCGCCTAAAAGTGGAGATTACGGAGACACAGCCGCAGTTGTCAGTCACAACAAATAAGAATGGATCATACAAACTGGAAACCAACATCGACCTTCATCTGGTGGATGATAACGGCATATACATTGACTTTCAAAATCCGCTGAGCATCATTGTGATGAAACTGAGCGGGGAGCAACGCAATCTGATAGCCACTCTCAACTCCCTCAAAGAATTGCCGAAAGAGGCAAAAACTCAACTGAGCGAAACACTCTCAGCAATCTCCGCACAGATGACTGTAATGTCAGACCTTATGTCAGCGAAAGACACCGACGTAAAACGCATAAAAGGATGGTCGAAAATCGTGGCACAACTCATACCCGACAACGAGATGATAGACGTGTCGCTGTACGCAAAGCCTTTGAAGGACACTCCGCCCTATCTCGCTCCGGCTCAAGGAGCCGAATATGTCAACGGCAATTTCAACGGTAAACCCGTACAGGCACGCCGCAATCTGAAAGAAGAGAAAAAGAATCTCGATACATTGCATAATCTGCTCAAAGGAATGGACAACTCGCTTACAGGCGAACATTCGTGGCAACTCGATATTGAAAGCACCCTCTCGCTCTTAGCATCTATCGCGGAAAATTCGGATGCCGTTTGTGTAGAGTGGCCCGAAGGAGCGAAGATGACAGTGAGCCGACCTACTATCATACCCTCGTCTCTCTCCGTGAATGTGAGAAACGTGAACAACTGGTTTGAAATCGAGGGCAATCTCAAAATCGACGATAAGACTATGCTCTCTATGGCTGAACTGCTGAAACGTATGCGCGAATCCAACGGGCGTTTCATACGTCTGGACGGCAACGACTATGTAGCTCTCTCCGAACACCTCGCCAACACTCTGAGAGCCATAAGCCGCATATCCGACACCAATGGCAAGACCACAGGCATGTCAGCACTGAATGTTGACTTTCTTGAAGACCTCGAAAAGAGCGGAGCGGATTTTAAAGCAGACGAGTCGTACCGCGACCTCATCGCCCGCATCGAAGAGGCGGACACCGTAAAGATTAAGACACCCAAAGGCATCCAAGCCGACCTCAGAGACTACCAGAAAGAAGGCTACCGATGGCTACAACGCCTCAGCATGTGGGGAGCCGGTGCATGCCTTGCCGACGACATGGGCCTCGGAAAGACTCTACAAACTATATGCCTGCTCTACGCCAACAGGCAGAAGGGAGCATCGCTCGTGGTGGCTCCCACCTCGCTGCTCCTAAATTGGCGCGACGAAATCCAACGCTTCGCTCCCGCTCTCAACGTAAGCGTGCTCAACGATGCAAAGGACACAGAGAAGCGTACCGCCATAATAAAAGAAGCAAAAGAGGGCGACGTGGTGGTGACCTCTTACGGTCTGTTGGTCAACGAACAAGAGGCATTGGCTGCACGGCAGTGGAACGTAATCACTCTCGACGAGGCTCATACCATTAAGAACCGAGACACCAAGATGTCGCAGGCCGCTATGACCCTAAAAGGCGATATGAGAGTGGCGCTCACCGGCACGCCTTTGCAGAACCGACTTGCCGAGATATGGAATATCTTCCAATTTATCAATCCCGGACTCTTGGGCTCATTCCAATCCTTCACCGACAGATTCATCATCCCTATAGAGCGTGATGCCGACCGCAACCGCCAACGCCTGCTAAAACGCATCCTTTCGCCGTTTATGCTAAGGCGCACCAAGAGCGACGTGCTGTCAGAACTCCCTGAAAAGACAGAAATCACCGTAAGGG
Organism: uncultured Bacteroides sp.; assembly: GCA_964546885.1. Classification (GTDB taxonomy): domain Bacteria; phylum Bacteroidota; class Bacteroidia; order Bacteroidales; family Muribaculaceae; genus CAG-873. The sequence continues at coordinate 13,957 of CAZJKZ010000030.1, read as the reverse complement.
TGGAACTCAGCGACGAAGAGCGTGCTCTCTACGAGCATATGCGCCAAGAGGCAGAGTTGGTCGTGTCAGAAGGCGATAAAAACTCAGCAATACTCGCGCTTGCCGAAATCACACGCCTGCGTCAGGCCGCATGCAATCCGAGATTAGTTCAACCGGGCATAAAAATTGAATCGTCGAAACTGCGCACATTTATGGAAATAGTGGATTCGCTGCGCAGCAACCACCACAGAGCATTGGTGTTCAGCCAGTTTACGTCGCATCTTGCTTTGGTAAAAGAAAAACTGGATGCAGAAGGCATAGATTATCTCTACCTTGACGGATCAACACCGGCAGCCGAGCGCGCTCGCCTCGTAGCCCAATTCCAGACTACCGACATTCCCCTCTTCCTCATTTCGCTAAAAGCCGGAGGATTAGGACTTAATCTCACGGCCGCCGACTATGTGGTACATCTCGACCCGTGGTGGAACCCTGCTATAGAGGACCAGGCTTCCGACCGCTCGCACCGTATCGGACAGCAGAAACCGGTGACTGTGTACCGCCTTATTGCAGCCAACACAATAGAAGAGAAAATCCTCAGACTGCACTCGCAAAAGAAGTCGCTTGCCGACGCTCTTCTCGAAGGCACCGACATGTCGGCACGTCTCACCCGTGACGAAATCCTTGCCCTGCTTTCCGAAAAGGACTGATTGCGGGAGGCAACAATGCATGATAAGGGGCCGCTTTTATAGCGTCCTCTTTCTTTTTTAGCAATGTGTCAAGATATTTTGCGGATAGTATGCAAATATTTCGTAACTTTGCTGAAAATTGTAGGACACAACTAAAAATCTATCGGAAATATACTATGATCAAAGAAATTCTTGAATACAACAAAAAATTCGTGGAAGAGAAGGGCTACGAACGTTTCATCACCTCCAAATACCCTGATAAAAAAATAGCGATAGTGACTTGCATGGACACTCGCCTCGTAGAACTACTTCCTGCCGCTCTTGGTCTCAAAAACGGCGACGTGAAGATGATAAAAAATGCCGGAGGCACAATCACTAACCCCTTCGACTCAACTGTGCGTTCGCTGTTGGTAGCGGTATACGAGTTAGGAGTGAATGAGATAATGATTATCGGTCATACAGGCTGCGGCGTGCAGGGCATGAACGCCGAGGAGATGCTGCATCTCATGCGAGAGAGAGGTATTTCGGAAGAACATATCAAATTGATGCGTCACTGCGGTATTGACCTTGACAGCTGGCTTCACGGATTTGACGACACGGAAATGGCAGTGCTTGAGACTGTGGATTTGGTGCGCAACCATCCGCTGATGCCTGAAGACGTCACAGTACGCGGATACATTATGGATTCTGTGACAGGGGAAATCACAACTATTGGGATAAACTAATTTTATTATTTACTTTATAATTTTTGATGTTATGACTGATGAGACAAAAAACAGCGGCTCACTATCGCTCGTAGTGCCTGCTCTGCTCGTGGCAATAGGATTGGCTATTCTCGGATTATTCGTGAAAAACGGTATAGGTTCGATATCTGATAATCAGCGTGTGGTCACTGTACGTGGTCTCGCCGAAAAAGAAGTTGAGGCAAACAAAGTCACATGGCCTATCGTAAGCAAAGAGGTAGGCAACGAACTTACACAGATATACAACCGAATACAAACCACGAATGCTACAATAATAAAATTTCTGAAAGACAACGGTATCACAGACGAAGAAATATCCGTAAATGCCCCTCAGGTATATGACCTTTCGGCAGAGCGATATGGAGGAAATAATAATCCATATCGATATACGGTGACGACTGTTGTGGTGGTAACATCAAACCAAGTGGAAAAGGTACGACAACTGATCATCAGACAGACCGAATTGCTTAAGGAAGGCGTGGCAGTGGTGGCCGGTGACTACAGCTACCAGACAACCTATGAATTTACAGGCTTAAACGAGGTGAAACCGGAGATGATAGCCGAAGCGACGAAGAATGCGCGCGAGGCTGCCCGAAAATTCGCTGACGACTCTGATTCAGAACTTGGAAAAATCAAGACAGCATCGCAAGGACAGTTCACTATAGAGGACCGCGACCAATACACTCCATATATCAAGAAAATTCGTGTGGTGTCAACAATAGTTTATTTTCTAAATGACTAAAAATACGTTACTCCTAATCCTAAAATGAAAAAACTTGTTTTCCTAACCATATATGCTGTTTTAGCCGCCTTTGCTGCCATGGCCCAAGTGCAGGAGACATCGTCATGGCGCTTTGGATTCACCGGAGGTGTACATGCTTCAAAAATGTATATCTCTGATATCAATAAAGACCTTTTTCCTACCAATAAATCTATTAGTTCAGGCATTGGATCGGTGTACGTGCAAAAGTCATTCGGACAAGAGATGAATTTTGCCATACGTCCGGAAATAGCGATTTTAAGCAGAGGCGGCAAAATCACCGACATCATGCGTAATAAGCTGAATTATTACCATGACAACCTTTATAAAGATATAATTTATAAGGTGAAGGCTAACTATGTGGATCTGCGCTTGCCTCTGATATACAGATTCGGCACCACGCAATCAAGCATCCGCCCGTATGTGTATATAGCTCCTATATTCGGAGTAGTAACCGGAGGTAAACTTTCCCGCGAACTGTATGCGACCAATTTTTTAGGAGAAAGCGAGTACAGCATCGGCGTGGCGAAATCCAATATGAATCCTGTATATTTTAGCGGCGCTTTAGGTCTTGGCTTAGACTGGCTTTTTAACATTGGAGGACATGTGTGCACGCTTGGATTAGAGGCTATGTATGAACACGGTTTTACCAATACTTTCGGCAACGATGCAGATGCCGAAAACAAGGTGCCTATCAGTGCTGACCCATCCAATCTTGTGATATTAGGCAACCGACGCTTTAGCGGAGTAGAACTTAAACTTACTTTAGGCATACCGTTCAGCGTATTCGGCTCCAAACGCCAAGCTACAGAGTCGGCAGATGACGAACCGGAAATTGACTCAGCTTTTTTCGACGATACTCTGGAGACAGAAGAGAGCATCGGCGACTGCCTTTCGCTAAATGAAATAATCGAGCTTATGGCTAAAGGCGAACCCGTGTACGGCAAAATAATCTGCGATATAGACGGAGCAGTAGAATTCAACTCGAGCGACAGCTCTATCCTGCCTGAATCCTATGGCTATCTTGACCGCATAGCAGAGATATTGATCCGAACAAATTCGCCGGTAAAGGTGATGGGACATACTGACAGCACCGGCAGCGACGAACTGAACATGAACCTCTCGCGTGACCGTGCGTTAAGCGTGGTAAATTATCTCAAAAGCAAGGGTGTGCCTGCATCAAAAATCTCATATGACTATTTCGGCGAAAGTCGTCCTATTGACACAAACGCCACCCCCGAAGGACGCCGCCACAACCGCCGCGTTGAGTTTGAGCTACTAAAAGACTAATCAATAGACACTACTTGGCCCTAATTATCAATCTAAAGGCTTAAACGTATGAAATTTAAACACTATATTATACCCCTACTCGCTTTGGGGGCAGCCTCATGTCTGAGTGACGGCACCGAGACTTTCGTATTCACAGACCCTTCGATAAAACTAAAAGACCCTACAGAAGCCGACAAACTGAATATTCCGGAGGATGAGGACGCCTCAAAAGCACCTGTAATAAAAACCGAGGACCAAAACACTGAGATTGCGAACGCACCCACTATCGTGATGAAAAAAGGTGCTTACGGATATATACCTATTTGCGGTATAAGAGACAAGGACGGCAACTGGCTTCAACTGAAAGGCACCGTCGAAAGAGAACAGAATACTTGGCTTACTATTGACTATACTCCCAAAGGAGTGGATATAATCGATACAAAAAACGTATGGTCACAGAATTCTTTCCGTGTACCTATCGATGTAGTATTTCTGATCAACAATTCCCAAAGCATGTCTGAGGAGGTTGACGTCATTGTAAGAGACATAGCGCGGTGGGTCGATTTGATAAACGAGCATGGTATTGATTTGCGTGTCGGTTTTGTAAGCTATGACGAGGGCACATACTCCATACATGGTGCTTTAGACTTAGCAGAACCTAATGTAATTGTTGACTATCTTCGTCGCGATAATTCAGAAGGCATCGACCGTGCCAACGGATTCACCGGTGCTAACGCCGACATGCTGAAAACCGCAGCCGAAACCGAGAATTACATTGGCGACTTCTCCAACGAGTGCGAAATGCTGGCGCTGTGCTATGCTCACGATCGCTTCTCTTTCCGTCCATCCAGCAATCGCATATATATCAACTTTACCGACGAACCAAATCAGCCCGGCGGCCGCTCTAAATGGTCGGTAGATATGTTGCGTCAGCAAAATGGATATTGGGAGCCGACATTCGGCACTGTGTATTGCGTCTATAGCGGCACCACAAATTTCACTCCCGTACCCCAGGTGACTGAGCAGCCTTGGCTCATGTCGGAATTCACCGGAGGCATTGCCGAATTCTGTGCCCCCGATTTTAAAGATATGTCGCTTCTCAATCTTGTTGCAACACAAGCTATTACCCATAGCTATTTGCTAAGATTCCGTACCACCAGCAAATACTACGATGACATCTTAAAGCACAAAGTGACAATCACAGTGGCTACCCCCGACGGAACTAAGGCAGAAAAGTCCATGTCCCTTAACTTTATCCAAGAAGACTGATTTTATGTTTTATTCCTGATTCAAAGAAAGCGATGCGAACAGTCAAGAGAGATTCTTGAGTATTCGCATCGTTTCTTTTCTAAAGTGTAGCCTTGCGGACGTATGCTATAATATCGCCTACAGTGTTTACTTCTTCTGCCGCATCGTCGGAGATTTCTATATCGAACTCCGATTCAACACTCATCACGAGTTCTACGGCATCGAGGGAATCGAGACCTAAATCATATAGGGAGCGGTCATTGTCTATCTCATTCTTGCTGATTGACAAAATCTCGGCTAATATCTCGTGGACTTTTTGCTCTACTGCGGCATCAGACGGAGGAGCATTTTGCGGCTTATCGTCGAAATTCATAACGCATATGTCATAATTGTCTTAATCCAACAGATTGTCGGCGAGAGTATTGAGAGCCTGGATCGTAGACTCTTTTACCACGGACTCAACTGTAATCATTGGCTGAATGAAAGTCATATCTTTTAGTGAGAGCATCTTCTCCACCATCTTCTTACCGGCAACCGGCGCCCAAGATCCATTTTCTATTACCGCAAATTTGCGTTTCTGATAAGCCTTGGAGTGAAGGTGAGCTATGAAATGATCCATAGCCGGCATTATATTGCCGTCGTAGGTTGGAGCGGCGAGCACAATACGGTCGAAACGGAAGGCCTGCGCTACAGCATCTGCCATATCACTGCGCACGAGATCGCGTGTCTCCACTTTTGTGTCTGGACTCTTTGCATGCAAAATCTCCACTAATTTTTTGACAGCCTCGGCTGTGTTGCCATGAAGCGAGCAATATGCTATGAAGATACCGCTCTCTTCATGAGCATATCGGCTCCATTTGTCATATAGTTTTATATAATAGTCGAGATTATCTGTAAGTACCGGGCCGTGAAGAGGGCATATTGTCTTGATATCAAGATTTGCAGCCTTCTTAAGCAGACTCTGGACAGAAGCGCCATATTTACCGCAAATATTGATAAAATATCTGCGTGCCTCAGTAGCCCAATCATCATCGAGAGAAGCGGAGCCGAACGTCCCGAAAGCGTCGGCGGTGAAAAGAATTTTATCGGCAGCATCGTAAGTCACCATTACCTCGGGCCAATGCACCATCGGAGCCATGAAAAACTGCAATTCATGCTTGCCCAACGACAAAGTCTCGCCTTCGGCGACTACCCGCGCACGCGAAGCCAAGTCATCATCAAAAAAGCGCTTCATCATTGGCATACCCTTTGCAGAACAAAGAGCCACGCACTCAGGATAAAGTTCGAGCAACTGTTTGATCGTGCCGGAATGGTCAGGTTCGAGATGGCTTATCACCAAGTAGGACGGTTTGCGACCGTTCAACGCAGCTTTTACATTGTCGAGCCACTCTTCGGATTTATTATGATCCACTGTATCGAGCACAGCAGGCTCTTCGTCAATTATTACATAAGAATTGTATGTAACTCCCTCGGGTAAAAGATACTGCCCCTCAAAAAGGTCGATAACGTCATCTTTTACACCTACATAAATAACATCGTCGGTAATATTGAACATATCTAATCAATCTTTTAAATTATCTTTAATTCCATCGTGGTATATAAGCGGAATGGCAGGTACGATAATGCCGTCACGGATTAGAAGTGCTTCAATCGTAGGATCTTGTCCGCGGAAACGTCGGTACAATTCCGCCGGGTTTTCAGTACCGCCCTTCATCAGGATGTTGGTGCGGAAGCTATCGGCCGTCTTACGGTCAAATATACCATTCTTTTTAAATTCGGCGAACGCGTCAGCATCGAGCACCTCCGACCATTTGTAGCTGTAGTAGCCTGCGGCATAGCCTCCTGAGAATATATGGCTGAACTGCGGCGACACCATAGTGCCCTCTACATATGGGAAAATCGCCACATCTTTGTAAGCATCTAATTCGAAGGCCAAGGGATCGTCGACAATAGCATCGGTAGTGTACCACGCCATATCGAGATAACCGAACATCAGCTGGCGCAGACAAGCATAAGCTGCTCCAAAACGCGAAGCGGCCACGAGACGGTCGATTAGCTCCTGCGGTATTGGTTCGCCGGTCTTATAGTGGCGTGCGAATCCGTCAAGAAACTCCTTCTCCGTAAGATAGTTTTCATTAAACTGCGACGGCAGCTCCACAAAATCACGATAAACTGACGTGCCGGAGAGAGAGCGGTATTTCGTATTGGCAAGTAGGCCGTGTAGCGAATGTCCGAACTCATGCAGGAATGTCTCAACCTCATAAGGCGTGAGAAGTGCCGGATCATCTCCGGTAGGCTTATTGAAATTCATTACTATCGACACCAGCGGTCTTGAGTTTGTGCCGTCGGCATCCATCCATTGCTCCTTGAACGATGTCATCCACGCACCGGGTCGTTTGGAGTCGCGCGGGAAGAAATCAGTGTACAAAAGACCGATATATGAGCCATCTTCATCCGTCACTTTATATACTTTTACGTCAGGATGATAAGTATCAACATCATTAAGTTCTGTGAAGTCGAGTCCGTAAAGACGGTTGGCAAGCCCGAAAACGCCGGAAATCACGCTGTCCAACGGGAAATATGGACGAATAGCCTCCTCGTCAAAATTATATTTATCTGCCTTGAGCTTGTTGGAATAATAGCTGTAGTCCCAGGGTTGAATCTCCACGGGGTGGCCTTCGACAGAAGAAGCAAACGCAGTAAGTTCGTCAAGTTCGGTATTTAGGGCCGGTCTGTAAGCGTCTCGCAGTTGATCAAGAAGTTTATATACAGCCTCGGGTCTCTGCGCCATAGTGTTTTTGAGCGATCTCTCGGCATGATTTTTATATCCAAGAAGAACAGCCAGCTGTCTACGAAGGTCGGCTATATGCCTTACGTTCTCGATATTGGAGTATTCGCCATCAGTATTTCGGCTCTGATACATTTTATACATCTTCTCACGCAGATCAGGCCTGTTGGAGAATTTCATAAAAGCCATATAAGTAGGTTGAGCGAGGGTGAAAAGATATTCGCCCGGGCGATCTTTAGCCTTGGCTGCCTCCGCTGCGGCTGCCACAAGCGTTTCGGGCAATCCGTCGAGGTCCTGAGCCTTCAGCCACATCTCATAAGTGTAAAGTTCTTTTAGTACATTCTGCCCGAAGATGGTAGTCAATTCTGACAACTGCGACGAAAGCTCCTTATATTTCTTACGGTCCTCGCCTTGAAGATTCGCACCCGAGTTGGCGAAACTGTCGTATGTTTTCTGCAACAGCATACTGTCCTCCGGATCAAGATTGAGCGACTCTCGGGAGTCATACACCGCCTTTATCCTTTGCCAAAGTGGCTCGTTGAGCACTATGTCTGTGGAGTAGTCACTCATGATTTTACTTGCCTGTAGGGAGATATCCATGAGCTCTTCGTTAGAGTCCGCCTCAAGAATATTGAAAAACACATTAGCCACTCTATCAAGGTCGGCGCCTGAGCGATCAAGAGCTACGATAGTATTTTCAAAAGTAGGCGGTTCGGGGTTGTTCGCAATAGCGTCAATCTCTTCACGAGCAAGAGTTATGCCCCGCTCTATGGCGGCCATATAATGCTTGTCTTGGATTTTCGAGAAAGGCACACTCCCGTAAGGAGTGTCAAATTCTGAAAAGAAAGGGTTGTTCTGTGCTGCTGACATAATGTAAGCTAATAAAATGATTGCAGAAAAAAGATATCTGTACATTTGAAATAACATTTAGCGTATAAACGCTTTTATACATTTAACAATTTTGCGAGCAAAAATATTTACTTGCGTTAGCTTAATTTAAAAAATTTCACCAAAAGCGCACACTTATCGTTGGACGTCGATGTTTACATCATGGTCGCGGGCAATTACAATCTGACGATTGAGCTTCTCGCTGAGCACACGAGCGTGATGCAGCCGAAATGCGATCTGCGAGAAATTCCAAGCCTGGCCGATAGCCTCAGCCTGCTCAGGCGACATCGGCTTTGTGATCTCACCCACTTTGCCCACGAGAGTGAACGCTGTGATTTTTGATGCGTTATCGGCAGCCCACTGAGCAAGATCCGACACCTCTGACGTGGTGAAAGTGGCAAGATCCACCCCAAATTTATCAGTATCGCCCGAACGCGAGTTCTCCGGATCAAGCGCTTCGGATTTCGCACCCGGCCCGGCTTCGGTGTCAAGCACAATTTGTGTTATGCCTATATGCTTGTCATTGGACGAAGCAGCCATATAGAAAGAATAGTCGGCATCGCTCACACGCGCCTCTATCCCTGTGGTAGAAGTAAATACCGGCACATAAGCTCCCTTAGCGACAAAATATCCCGCCATACCGTCCTTACCCGGCACATGCTCAAATTTTCCTTCGTATGCCTCCATTTTGGGAGTAAGCAGAGCTATAATACTGTCGGCCACCAATGTCTGTTGCTCAGTATATTCCCGCATCGCCTTAGCTTTTAGCAGAGTAGCCTCATAACGCTCGTCAATCTGCTTGGGGTATGTAGCGTTCAGGCTATCAAGAAGCGCAATAGCCGTAGTATAATTTTTATTAGCCATTAGCCCTTTTGCCTGTTGCAAAAGAGACTCAGCCGCCTTCTGATCAGCCGATTTACAAGCGGCAAGAGCGAGAAGTGATAGAAATAAGATGGATTTCTTCATTTTACTGTATTTTTTCGGTGAAGGTACTAATCTCGCTGTACATCCTTTACGCCTTTCACGGTTTTGAGCTTGCGTATAAGGGTTTCGAGCGATTTGGTGTCGCTCACGCCCACAACGAGATATCCCTGGAAGAGACCGTCGTGCGAGTCAATGGAGATATTGCGGAGCGAAAGATCCTTTTCTTTATTGATTATTGAAGTGATGTTGGTGACGATACCAATGTCGTCACGGCCCAGAATACGCAGCGTCACACCAAACTGGCCGCCAAGCTTGCCCGACCAGCGCGTGCGGATAATGCGATAGGGATAGTTGGATCGGATATTGGGCGCGTTGGGGCAGTCGGTACGGTGGATTTTCACCACGCCTTCCGACGAAACGAAACCGAAGACATCATCACCATAGATGGGATTACAGCATTTGGCGAAACGATAATTAAGGCCCTTGATATTATTGTCGATTACAAGCACATCATTGGTCGCCTTGTCATCGTCGGGATTCACATTCGGCATCACATACTCGCCCGCCGACACACGCTCGGAGGTTTCGGACTGCTTTCTGTCCATCTCGAGATATGCCTCAATTATGGTGTTGATATCCAGCTGCTCCTTTGCAAGAGCGTCGTAGAAATCCGTGGCTACTTTATATCCCAACTTTTTCAGCACTTTGGTAAGAATGCCTTCATCAAGGTCGATTTTGCGGTTTTTGAAACGTCGTTGCAGCAGCTCCTTACCTAAATCTGAAGCCGAACTTTCTTGCTCCTTCACAGCGATGCGTATTTTATTGCGTGCCTTGGAGGTCACGGTGAAGTTCAGCCAGTCGAGTTTCGGTTTCTGATTGTTGGATGTGAGTATTTCTATTGTATCGCCTGTTCGGAGACGATAATTGATTTTCTGATTGCGACCGTTCACCTTGCCGCCTGTGCATTTGCAGCCCAAATTGCTGTGGATATTGAATGCAAAATCAAGAAGCGACGCACCCATCGGCAACTTGAAAAGGTCGCCGCGTGGAGTAAACACGAACACCTCTTTGTCGTAAACGTCCATCTTGAAGTCCTTCATCAGCTCCATCGGGCCGGTTTCGGCTGTCTCGAGGATGTCGCGCACGTTGTTCATCCACTTGTCGAGGTCGTTCTCGCTCTTTATGCCCTTGTATTTCCAGTGGGCGGCCAGACCCTTCTCTGCCACCTCATCCATGCGGCGTGTGCGTATCTGCACCTCCACCCAGTGATTGTCAGGACCGTAAACGGTGGTGTGCAGACTCTCGTATCCGTTGCTTTTGGGTATGCTTATCCAATCTTTCATACGCGCCGGATTCGGGCGGTACATGTCGGTGATGATTGAGTACACGAGCCAACATTCCGCTTTCTCATTCTCAGGCTTTGAGTCGAGAATGATGCGTATTGCAAACAGATCGAAGATATCGTCAACATCGTTCTTCTGCTTGCGCATCTTGTTCCAGATGGAGTAGATGGATTTAGTACGCCCTTTTAGCTCGTACTGGAAGCCTTCCTTATCAAGACGCTCTCGTATTGGCTTGATAAATCGGTCGATATATTCGTCACGCTCGGTCTTTTTCTGGTTGAGCTTATGGGCTATTGATGTGTACATCTCGCGGTCGGTGTACTTTAGCGACATATCCTCGAGCTCGGACTTCACGGCGTAAAGTCCGAGACGATGGGCCAGCGGAGCGTAGAGATAGTTGGCCTCGTAAGCCACATCGTGCACAAATTTATCGTTGGGATGATGGTTTATCGCGCGCATAAGGGCCAAACGGTCAACAATCATGATGATTATGACTCTTATGTCTTTGGCGAAAGTGAGCAGAAGTTTTCGGAAGTTGTCGCTCTCCACTGCTGCTTGTTTAGCATACAGCTGCGCCACTTTTGTAAGACCTTCAAGAAGAGCCATTACATCGTCGCCCCACATCTCGCGTAGCCGGTCGGCAGGGATGAAGTTGACCTTTGCGAGATTATAGAGCATGATGGCTATGACCATATTTCGGTCAGGACTCACCTTCTCGCATAGAAGAGCAGCGGTCTGGAGGTTGTGGATCACAGGGTTAATACCATATCTATCACGAGCGTAATGACCCGCTTTTATAGCATCTTGAATGAGCGATTTGGCTTTGCGGAAATCACCCGGATAGAGGATTGGAGCCACATCATCAAGCAATGAGCGGCAGAGAGCCGGCAAATCGGCACGTTCGGTATCATTGAAATAGCGCTCCATAATACAAAATTGAAAAAAATTAGTAATTCTGCCAATAAATAAGTGACAAAATTACTAATTTTTTTGCTATTAAGGGCTCAATTAATGATTTTTTCACAATTATTCATCTAAGAATCTGTACGAAACCATCGCCGATTCAATTTCTATGACACAATTCTTATCCCGAACTTTCGATAATAGTAAAATTTGATTCTATCTGAAAAGAATTAACTTCCGTAAGAACACTATTTTGAACAAAAATTTGTTATATTATTGATAAATCCTTATATTTGCACAAACTTTAAAATTATAGAATATGGATGTATTATCAGTAAGAGATTATCGTAATAATCTCGCAAAATCATTTGCCAGAGCTGACAATGGAGAGAAAGTATTGATCCGCAGAAAGAACCAAATATATGCCTTGATAAGTGTTGGCCGTGAAGATTTAATGATTACTCCGGAATTGCAAGCAAGAATAGACGAGGTAGAAAAAGCATGTAATGAAGGACAGTGTGTGGTATGTTCTACCCCGGAAGAACTTGATCAATACTTAGACAGCTTGTGATGTACGCAATAAAATTTGAGTCAAAGACGGGCAAAATTGTTGCGAAGTGGAAAAAATCAAATCCAATTCTCTTCAAGAAGCTCAATAATGTCCTTAGGGATATCATGCAACATCCGCGAACAGGCATAGGACATCCTGAGCCATTGATAGGCGGTGGTAATACAATTTACTCACGTCATATCTCAGCCCATGATCGAATTATATACAGTATACACGATGATGAAGTATACGTGATTGTGATTGAATTAGAGGGCCATTATGATGACAAATGATCGCACTTAATATTATACTATAACTTTCATTAAAGTTACGTAATATTCCAACCGATCTCAGCCATGAGGTCGGTTTCTTTTTTTGTCATCTCCGCTCTGTTCCATTTGCCCGAGGCGTAGACAGTACGTAGGCGGCTAAGCTTCTTGATCATCTGAGCCGGGGAGTATTTTGAGAGCTTGCCACGGTTTCGCAGATGTTCCCTAATGATATAGAACATCTGCATGGCAATGAAATTGATGAAAGTATATGCCTCAAGTGACTGCGCGCTTTGCATATATGTCGAGTCAGCGTCAAGGTTTGTCTTGAACACATCGATTGCCTGTTCAACCTCACATCTTGTCTTGTATGCCTCATAGAGTTGTTGCGCAGTCTTATCTGTATTGGTAATCTTTCAACATCTCTTTTTTTACCCGGAACGTGTTGCAGATCGAAATTGACCGATATTTTCCCAGGAATTCTGTCGGTCAACTCAAAAATGTCATCTCGGACACGGAATTTGCACTCCGAATCCTTGAATATGCAGTTCCAAACGGCATAAATGACAAGATATTGAATAAAATTGACCATATGATAGCTTCCTATGTGGGGTAGTCGCCTAAATTTTTACCGAACTATTGAGAATATATTTTCTTACTTGAAAGATCTTTAAGGCTGGCTCTAGCGTTTTGACAGACCCTGACAGGTTTGGAGTCGATGCAGAAGACATCTTCATTGCCATCCATTGCCATGGCTATGTCCTTGCGTATTTCCTCACCAAGAACAGCCGTGAGCTTCCGACGTTGATTGTATTGGGGGCGACTGATCAGATTGGGTAAAGATATCTTTTATTCCTGCTTTTTTCTTTTTTTAAACCGGCGCATCAGGTGGGAGGGCCCCGTCCGTGACGCCCTCCCACCTGATGTGCCGGTATGGGTTTAGCACTCTAATTCTAATTATGGGCAAACGGCACGCACAGTATAGCTGTCGTAGCGGTAGTTGCCGTTGCGCCAAATTGGTTTGCCGGAATAGAAGTCAAGGCCATAAGTGTATTTGTCGTCGTCCGGATCGAGCGAACTCGACCAATAGAGACCGCGCGAACCCGCATAGCTAAGGCCGACACCCCAACGATAACCCGCCGCCGGGAGGAAAATCTGACCTCCGTTAGGACCTGTCACCAATTGTCCATCCACTCCATTTAGCTGTGTCCATTTCCAGTTACAGCAGTCTATCAGTTCCTCCTGCTGCTCAGGCGTCGGCATTCGCCAGTTGCCTCCCATACGAACGTGAGCAACGTCATATTCGGTGCCGGAGATATCCTCGCCGATGTTTATATATTCACTTTTTGATTTATCCCAGAACGCGTAATTGTCCCGAGTGTATGCGCTTTTCTCGCTCGTCTCCCCCCAGGCAAAGTAGCACCCGTAGTCTTCAGGAGAAGAGGCGCCGACATTGCAGCTACACCACTTCGTGCCGCTAGGAAGACCGAGGTCGATGGCTTTATAGGAAATTGCCGAAGGGGGCGTAGGGCAAACGGCACGAACAGGAATACCGTAGTAGCGGTCGTAGTCGCGATACAAACGATGACCACCAGAAAAGAAGCCAA
>CAZJKZ010000029.1:0-28278 GCA_964546885.1 uncultured Bacteroides sp. | reverse complement strand
ACTGAGCGGGCAAGACCGCTTTTTTATTTTTTAGCTAAACTAAACAGCATTGGGGTAGCAGTCTTCATACGGGATGGAATGTCGGAGCGGGCTTCGATCTCGTAAATTTTATCCAAATCAGTGGTGGCTACCGCTTCGGGTTAAATAAAATTTATGGCATTCGCGACAGCGGTGCGTTCGTTAACTTCGGTATCCTTTTTGATTTTTGAATGACGACACGGGTATAAGCGCTTTTTCAAGACTTATACCCGTGTCGTTATAAAATTGGCGAGAAAAAGAGGGGGTAATGTATATGCACGGTAGTGATGCATAAGATGTGCGATGTACAGTTGTAAATGATACTGACATTACTCTATTAATAAAAAAGATAGTGTCCTGCTATCTTAACTATTGTCTAAGATTAGCTCCTTAGTAAGCTTGCATACTCCCATTCCCTCCTTTTCCTCGCCTAAAATTTCTTTGGCAGAATCAATCAGTGATGAGATCCACTTGCCAGTTGGCAGCTTGGATATCTACGTCCACGTTCCTTAGTCGTTGCGAACATTTATCCGCTTCCTTCCTAAGATTTTTAATGTCGATGACGCATACATATTTTATCTCGTTGCGCGATCCCCTTCCCGGACGGGCCTGGAGATAGGAGAGCAGATTTTGCAGCTTTTCCGATTTAATTTTGAGCACGTCCCGCTCGGCTATTTTATCTGCTATCCTTGTGCCGTCTGAGGTGAAGCAGCTCTGATTTGTGCGGTTGATATTCACGATGAGAGTCTGTAGCTGATTAAGCATTTCGCTTAGCTCGCGTAGGAGTTCTGTTGGATCTTCAGGTGGTACGTCGCCTTCCTGGACCAAAGTAGCTGCCTCAAGTCTCGCTCTCATCTGTTCTATACGTTTCTGTAAATCTGATCTTAAAGATAAAGCTTCTGCAAGTTTCATATTCGATATTGTTTTATATTCTGGGGTTTATTCATAATAACGCCTGAGTCGGAATATTGTTTTGCTATAGACGTAGTCGCACAAAAAAAACAGATATGCAGAAAAGTCGCATATCTGTTTTTTTTACTATTAGAAACCACCTCCAATACATAGGTCTGTAATCCACAACCACAGCGGACAGAATCCAATAAACAAGATTACCGATAATGTCAACGACGAGGTACCCGTGGCTACATAAGTGTTGTATTCGTCGGCGATGATAATACCAGAGAATGCTGGGGGTAATGCGCCTGCTACAACGAGCATCTTAAGGTTCATAGGATCCATGTGGAACACAAGACCCAAAATCAAGAGCACTGCAGGCATCATAATCATCTTCATGATAGAGCCAAGGATGGCTTGCCAGTTGATTTGTACCTTAATAGCTGAAAGGGTAATACCGGCTGAGAAAACTGCAAGAGATGCGTTGGCGCCTTTGAGAAGGTCAAACGAAGGACTTGCCCATTTTGGCCATGGAATTCCGACTAATACCCAAACCACAGCGAGGATAGGGGCCCATGCCACAGGCTGCTCGAGTGCGTGGAGCACAGGAAGCCAAGCGCTTTGCTTTTTAGTTGAACCGGGCTGCTGTTTCTCCAACGAAGCGTTCATCAGCGAAAGACCAACTGGAATACCGATTGCATTTACTACGATGCTCACAATTGCAACAACAAGAGCTACTGACGGATTCGTACCGAAGATAGGTTCCAATACTGCAAAACCAAGGAATCCGATTGTAGGCGAACCACTGATAAGGGCTGAGATGGCAGCATCCGCACCAGTGTTCTTCTTAAACATTTTAAATACATAGTACACGAGCATGAAACATGCCATGATACCTACTGCTGAGATGATCGAGAGCTTGATGTCATGAGCAAGCATCTCGCGTGTTGACTGTGCAATTGATACAAACAATGCTGCAGGGAGTGCATAGTCAAGCACTACTTTATTGAATTTCTTCGCGTCGTCGCCGGTGAAAATACCTTTCTTTCCCGTGACGTAGCCAAGCAGCATGACTACGATAATTGGGACTATGGCGTATAATATAATATGTTCCATAAATATTTTGTTAATAAGTGTTAATTTAGTTAATATAGGCACTCTTTGCTTATCCGTGCTCAGAGTGCCGGATGGTTATTCATGGATCATACCGTAATCTTCTGAAGCGGTGCGGGGTTCAGATATCCAATATGTCCCGATTCTTTGCCTGAATCAGCTGCAAGCTGCACGTTGATTATAGAAGGTTTCTTGCTTGCGATACTTTCTGTAAGTGCCTGCGAAAGTTGTTCGGGTGTCTGTACATAGTAGCCCTTTGCTCCGAAGGCTTCGCCTATCAGATCGTAGCGAGCGTTTATGTCGAGGGTAGTAGGAGCCGGATCTGTGGTCTTGTCCATTGGCTCGCCAATGCCGTTGTAGATACCGCCGTTGTTGAATATCACAATGGTGACAGGCAGTTTAAATCTGCAGATTGTGTCGAGTTCCATTCCTGAGAATCCAAAAGCTGAGTCGCCTTCAACTGCAATCACTTGTTTACCGGTTGAGATAGCGGCGCCAACCACTGATCCCATACCCATACCCATAATGGCCCATGTTGCGCAGTCCACACGGTGGCGGGGGAGCGACATATTTACAGCGTCGCGCACATCGTCGAGAGTATTTGCGCCCTCATTTACGAGAATAATATCGGGATTGCTCTCAATTATTGGTTTGATTGCGCCGATTGCTGTCCAATGGTCCATAGGCATCGCAGCCTTGTTAGCTGTAAGTCTCTCCTGGAATTTTGCGTCTTTCACCTTGGTTTCGTCTTGCAAAGATTTCACCCAGGTAGGATCAATGCTCATCTTCGAAGGATCGAGCTTGCTCATGATTGCGTCGAGAGAGAGACCCAAATCGCCAACCACAGGAGCGGCTATCGGAACATTCACATCAATTTCCTCGGGATCTACATCAAGCTGAATAAATTTCATATCAGGATTCCATTTGCCTTTACCGAACGAAAGCATCCAGTTGAGACGAGCTCCGAGCACCATTACTACATCTGATTTCTCCATGATTGTGGAGCGGCATGACAAAGCGCTGAGAGGTCCGTCGTCGGGCATAAGACCCTTGGCCATTGACATAGGAAGATAAGGAATGTTGTATTTTTCTATGAGTGTTTTGATCTTGTCGTCGATTTGAGCGTAAGCTGCGCCTTTACCTAAGAGGATAGCCGGACGTTTTGCGCTTGAAAGAATCTCCACTGCACGGTCAACTGACTCTGTGTTAGGCACAACGGGAGAATATACATCTATGGGTTGGTAAAGAAGCTTTTCTGCATCCTCGCGGTTCATTATCTGACCGAGTGCTGGGGTTGTCATGTCGATGTAAACACCGCCGGGACGGCCTGACACTGCTGCGCGATAAGCGCGTGCCACTGCTGAAGGTATATCCTCAGCTTTGCTGCAGCGGAAGGCTGCTTTTACAAGCGGTTTTGCTGTGTTGTACTGGTCGAGCTGTTCGTATGTGCCCATGTTCATATCCACCATTGTAGGATCGGAAGCACCGGAAATCTGTATCATCGGGTAACAGTTAACTGTAGCGTTGGCGGTTGCTGTCAGACCATTCATGAATCCTAATGAAGAAACCGTCATCAGTACACCCGGCTTTTTTGTTAGATAACCGTCAGTTGCGGCTGCCATACCTGCCTGCTGTTCATGGCGGAACCCTACAAATCGTATTCCTTGGTCTTGAATAAGGTAAGCTGCTTCGGTAATAGGAATACCAACGAGTCCATAGACGGTCTCAATGCCTACATTTTTTAATGCTCTTGCGAGAATATACATACCCGTTACTTGTTCGGGAAATTTTGGTGCGTCAGTTTGAGTGGTTGTGTTTGCCATAATTATAATAGTGAATTGTGATTAAAATGAGAGAGAGAACAAACGGCTATCATGTCATTTGTAAGACAATTTCCGATTGTCCTCTCTTATTATTTGTTTTTTGTAAGCATTGATTCATTACATCTTACCGTCAGCAAGCGGAGCTGTTGTACCATTCTTGGCGAACGAAGCTATCTCATCGTCAGTGTAGCCAAGGCTCTTTAGTACTTCGTCAGTATTTTCACCGAGAGCAGGTGCAGGACCGTAGGTAGGCTGGTAGTTACTCATTGTGAAGGGGCAACCTACTGTTACGAATTCGCCTATTTCACCACCCTGATTGATTCTTACGAGGGTGTTTCCGTCATAAAGACTTTCATCGCTCATTATTTCCTTGGTAGAAAGTACGGGACCTACAGGTACGCCAGCCTTTCCGAGAATATCGGTGACTTCGAATTTTGTCTTATCAGCTGTCCATTCGCCGATGCGCTTGTAGATTGCCTGTTTGTTGCGGTCGCGGGCATCTGCGGTGTTGAAATCGGGGTTGGTCAACCAATCTTCAAATCCAACTGCCTTGCAGAAGAGCTCAAAGTCTTTAGCGCCACGCTGAAGAATGATATATACGTAGTTGTTTGCATCAATTGCAGAATCCATATCGCCTGCCGGTTTGCATTTATAAGTCCAACCAAGAACACCGCCACCTTCGATGTTACCTGAACGAGGAACACAGTCGCCAAACTTGCCGTTGGGATACTGCGGGAATTGTGTCAGGTATCCAATCTTGTCGAGAGTAAGCTGGTCGCGGGTCTTGATACGGCAGAGGTTAAGACATGCATTATGCATTGATTGGTAAACGTAGCAGCCTTCGCCTGTTTTGTTACGTTGCTGTAGTGCTGCGAGAAGACCAATTGTGAGGTGCATACCGGTGTTTGAATCGCCGAGAGCTGCTCCGCTCTGTGTTGGGATATTGTATTCGCCATCAAACCATCCTGTGGTCGACGCAGCAGCAGCTGTCACCTGAGCAATAGGCTCATAAGCCTTAAGATCTTTATACTTAGACGATACAGGGAAGCCCTTAATGGTACCGTAGATACACTTGGGATTAAGTTTATGGACTTCTTCCCAGCTGAAACCGAGCTTGTCCATTGCACCCGGGTGAAGATTCTCAACGAAAATATCTGCTTCCTGGATTAGTTTGGTAAGAATGGCTTTACCATCGGGAGTTTTTGCGTCAAGAGTAAGAGATTTTTTATCAGAGTTTAGCTGGAGATAGTAATAGCTGGGGAGATCAGGATTAAACTGAAGTTCTTTACGTGTAGCGTCACCTACACCAGGACGTTCGATTTTGATTACATCGGCACCAAGCCAAGCGAGAAGTTGTGTACATGAAGGTCCTGATTGAACTTCTGTGAAGTCTACGACCTTAATTCCTTGTAAAGGGGCATTGTTCGTCATAATGTTTTAATACTTTTATTTGGTTATTAAATAAGTTGTTTAGTCGTTTTCGAATAATGTTTTTTGTTCGTTTTATACCATTATAACAATACGGTTACAAAAATGTTTGAATATTACATAATATTTTTTAAAAATTTTCAGTTAAAGCATGTAAAATCAGACGAATAAATAGAAATAATCTGTGTCGAAAACAAGAACATTTTGTAACGACTGACTTCATCCCAATCGAAGGTGGGATACCTACGGTCGATTGCACCCCACTCGAAATCTTGTTATGTCTTGCGCATACAGCAACCCCAGTTTCTAAAAAAAATCAGGGCAAAACCTAAGTCTTACCCTGATTATTTATCCCTTATCTATTATTAAAGAGGAGTATTCCAAATCTTATTTAAAAAGGTATTGAGAGGATATTGATTCATTATCGTGAATACGACGTATTGTATCGGCAAAAAGGCGGGCTATAGAGATAATAGTGGCTTTTTTGCAGTCTTTAGAGTAAGGAATTGAGTTGGTGAAGATAATTTCGGTAAGCGCACTGTCGTTGACACGTTGAGTTGCGGGATCACTCATGATAGCGTGAGAACATAGGGCGCGAACGCTGCGTGCACCGTTTTCGAGCATAAGGTCAGCTGCTTTTGTGATGGTGCCTGCGGTATCCACCATATCATCTATGAGTATCACATTTTTGTCCTTCACATCGCCGATTACAGTCATTTTCTCTACCACATTGGCTTTTGCACGCTGTTTGTGGCAAAGCACCAAAGGCACATCAAGATATTTAGCGTAGCTGTTGGCGCGCTTTGCACCGCCGACATCTGGAGTGGCGATCACCAAATCTTCAAGATTCAACGACTGGATGTAGGGAATGAACACTGAAGAAGCGTAAAGGTGGTCCAGCGGCACATTGAAGAACCCCTGAATCTGGTCGGCATGCAGATCCATTGCAATCACACGGTTGACACCGGCTGCTGTCAGAAGATCAGAAACGAGTTTTGCAGCGATTGACACGCGAGGCTTATCCTTGCGATCCTGACGAGCCCATCCGAAATAGGGCATTACTGCTATGATGGATTTGGCGGAAGCGCGTTTGGCAGCGTCAATCATCAGCAAAAGTTCCATAAGGTTGTCGCTGTTGGGGAAAGTGGACTGCACGAGGTAAACCTCGCAACCGCGAATAGATTCCTCATAAGAGACTTCAAACTCACCGTCAGCGAAATGCTGAATGTTCATCTTGCCAAGGGGCACATTGAGTTCTTTACAAATTTCCTCTGCTATATACTTAGAATTAGTTCCAGAGAAAACCTTAAATGGAGGTAATGAGTTGCTCATATAAAATCAAAGATTGAAATATGCTGCAAAGATACGCATTTTATGGCAGAAAATGCTCATATTGTGGAGTTTTTTTATACATAAAAAAATAATGTGTTATAAGTCAGGGAGATTATGAAAATAATTATTTTTGAGCAATTATTATGTGGGGAACGAAAAACAATTATGGCACTAAATTGTTTTGTTTATAATATTAACGTTTCTATTCATCACATATATTAATTATGACAGCAAAAAAAGCACTTTTATGTATGTTTACGGCTTTGACCGTAACATCTGTTTCAGCTTTCGAGCCTATTGACTCTTTGCTCCCTGCACCTACTGCCGATGCGCAGCATATTGAAGATATAAAAACCAGTCAAAAAGTTGTTTTTTTCGGCGGTGAAGAAAATACAGTTTCGAGCGATTCTATCAGAGCTTTGATGGATAAATTTTATGTTGACCAATATAAGCATTTTCAGGATCCTGAAGCACCTTATTTCCTTATGTTGAGCCGCGACGCTACGTTGGCAATGGGTATAGGAGGGGCAGTCAGGATGCGCGGGTGGTTTGATTTTGATGGCGCTGTCCCTTATAACGGATTCATACCTTACACCATACCTGTACCTGCGAATCCTATGCAAAGACGACGTCTGGATGCGACTCCATCAGGTACGGCACTCTTCTTCCGAATAATAGGAGTTAACAAAGCTTTGGGCAATTTCTCAGCTTTTATACAAGGTTCATTTGACGGAGGAACAGGTCGTGAATTTAAGATCAAGAAATCTTATGCAACGATAAACGATTGGACCATTGGTTACACTATAAGTACGTTCAGCGATATAGAGGCTAATCCCCCGGTGATTGATGCACAAGGACCAAATGGTCAGGTAAACAACACTTCTGTTTTGCTTCAATGGCGTAAACAGGTCAGCAAGAAATTTACGGTAGCGGCATCAGTC
The DNA here is from genome assembly GCA_964546885.1 of uncultured Bacteroides sp. Classification (GTDB taxonomy): domain Bacteria; phylum Bacteroidota; class Bacteroidia; order Bacteroidales; family Muribaculaceae; genus CAG-873. The sequence continues at coordinate 20,729 of CAZJKZ010000029.1, read as the reverse complement.
GAATTTCCCGAAAGTCATATTTTGTCGGATGGCGAGAACACTGCAGAATTATCAGACTGGTGTCCGGATTTAGTGGCGTTCGGACAATATCAATGGATGGAAGGAAGAGGACATGTTAGACTTTCGGGACTTCTTCGCAATGTTCCTTATCGTAATCTTATTGCACAGAAAAGTACAAGCGTAATAGGGTTTGGTGGACAAGTCTCCTGCATTGTTCCGATTGGATACAATTGGACGATTTTTGGAGAAGGAGTTGGAGGAAAAGGATGCGAGAATTACATTAATGAATGATTTTATGGTAGGTTCTCTGGATCTTATGCCTTCTCCTGATAAGAAAGGTGAAATGTATGCTCCGTGGTGCTATGGACTGACAGGTGGCATAAAATATAATTTCACTCCGAGTCTGTTTGCATCACTATCGGGCAGCGAAGCACGGCTTTTGACAAAGAAAGGCACGGCAGATCCGCACCTTTATCGCTATGGATTGTATGGCGTTGTGAATGTCATATGGAATATGTCGCCGCGTCTGCAGGTTGGAGCTGAGTATCTTATGGGTATGCGCAAGAATGCCGATGGCGAGAAAGGTGACGCAAAACGTGTGAACATGCTTTTCTCATTCTCATTCTAAGTAATTGTAGACGTGACGGTAAATGTGTGATTTCACTGATTCATAGTCATTTTCAGGGCTCAGTCCTTTTGTAGCCATCAGTTTCATGGGAAAGATGTTGTCGCTTTTGCGATATGGCGGTTGGAAATAGTCCACTTTGTCCCAGAGTATAAGACCGTGACGTTGGTAAAAGGACACACGGCGAGATTTCAATTCATCATCCGGTAACTCCACCTCTAATACTATTGGTAAATCACACATGTCGATAAATCTTTGAAGCGCTTTGGATCCTATTCCGGCGCTTCTTTTTTCCGGCAGTACAGCGAAGTGTTCTACATATCGGAAATTATCGAAAGTCCACACTGAAAGAATCCCGGCAAATTCTTTGTCATTCTCTATGGCGAAGAAGTCAAAAATGGGATTTTCATCAATGTTGCGTCTTTGTTCCGGGAGGTCTCTGCGTTCATTTGACGGAAAAGACTCTAAAAATAGGCTTTCTGCCTGAGGGAAGACAGTGTCGGAGGTAATGATTTTTCGTAGTTCTATCATTTATAATTATAATTTATTTTAGGTAAATTGCTGGTTCAACCAAATTTTTGAATAAGCGATATGATTGTTGAGATTCTTATGTATTGTGGTGTAATCTATCGGTGAGTATGACATTAGGGTCGGAGCGGAATCCGTTATCAAACGATCTGACAGTCCGTATCTATTCAAAAGATCACGCATGCGTACATTTAGACCATCTTCACGGTCCACTAAATAGAACTCTTTGCTGAACAATATTGAAAATATGCATCCGTGGAGAGAATTGCAGATTATCGTGTCAGCATGCAAAAGAAGTCCAAGAAATTGTGTTGGAGAAGAATCACTGTAATTTCTATATGCGTAGCCAAGGTGGTATGGACTAACGGAAATAATCTTATGCCTCTTTTTTGCAGCCAATCGCTTGGAAATACGTTCAATCTCTTTACTGTTCATCAGGTCATATACCAGAATATATGGAGTTTCCGGTAAAAGGGAAACGTCTGCCATTGATGACCAGAAATCTGAGGGGTGGAGAAATACGGGATCACAAACTAACGCAGGCTTGAAACCAAGTGTGTCACAAATTGTCATGCCTGACTCTTCTCGCACTGACACAGCGTTAAAATTGGATAGGAGCTCGCCAATTCGTCTCTTCATATATTGCGGAATTTCATCAACTGCAAAACTTGCCGCATAGCTAATCCTTTTGGTGTTCTTCGAGCCAAAATCGAGATAAAAGGCCGGGTCTGACCCATTGGGGAGTAGGGGATTCCATATTTGGTCGCTTCCTGCAATATATATGTCTGTGGGTGGAGGAGAGGCCTTTAATTCTTGCAGCGAATTGAAAATTTGATGGGTAAAAGGTATCGATTTTTCAGTGAATGCACGTAGACTGCGATACTTTGAAATTTGTAGTCTTCGGTGTCTCCATCTTATTATCATCTTGCACCATTCTTTTATGTCAAAGCGAGGGTTATACCACTGCTTAGTATAAAATCTAAGATAATCTGGCTGGTAATCAATAACCTGCACGAGATGCCCTATTGTCGAAAGATAGTAGCTAAGAGCATAGGTCTGGAGCACTGCGCCATAGTTGTTAGCATTGCAGCAAGTTATGATTGCAATATTCATTTCTGGTTATACTAAGCGATTTTGAGGATTAAAATTTTCATTTAAATATTCGGGCACACTTTAACACAATTTTTGGCCCTAACAATCTGATAAGTCTATTTTTTAGGAGATGGAGTTGGAAGGACAGTGTATTATGATCCATCCATGAGCATGCATAGTGGTGAATGGCTACGGTGTCGGGTGTTATCGTAATAATCCCGGTTGTTGAGTCCATAGGACAGAAAACGCTATCGGGATAAATAGTGAATCCCGCCACATTCTGAATTGCATTCTCGTTGGCCAGTCCATAGTTTTTAAGCAAATGAGTGGTGTGGTAAACCACTGTGCCTTGAGTGGGGTCGAAGACTATGCTTTCGTAATGCTTAAGCAGTTCGGCAACGAAAGGCATGCGGGCCTCAGCTCCTACGCCAAGTCCGGGGGCCACTCCAATTTCAGCAGTATGATCAGTTCCATTAGTGGCGAGTGACTTTTCAATGCCCATAAATGCACCTTTATTTATGATAGCTCTCATATCCTTCACAATCTCTACATCCGTGTCAAAATAAATGCCGCCGTAATGGTAAAGGATCCAGAATCGCGCATAGTCGCTGACAAAAGCATACATTCGCTGTTCGTAAGCCTCCTTCACATACGGGCAGATTGATGTATCGAAGTTGCTTTCATTCCATTCTTTTATTTCAAAGTCCTGAAGAAATTTTCGCCAACTTTCAATACATCTTAAAGCCGATTTAGGAAGCGGAGAACCTCCGAACCAACAATAATGTATTATATGTGGTATCATTCTATTAATCTGTAAATCTTATCAATTTCTTTTTCGTTGCTGTAGTCATGCGTTTTGAGATGTTGAATTATCTGCGCCTGTAGAGCCTTGTCTTTTGCAAATCTGAACAATTGCCATGCACACGTGGCTATATCCATTGGCATAATCACACCGTCAATCCCGTCTGTTACTTGCGATCTTGAAGTCGGATAGTCACATATAGCCACAGGGCGGCACAATATTTGTGCTTCCTTCACCGTAACACTTTTCCCTTCGTAAAGACTCGGTTGGACATAAATATCAGCAGCTGCTATATAAGGATATGGATTTTCTTTCTTCCCTAATATAATTAATGTGTTGCTCACTCTATACTTTTCGATGTTTGATCTTATTAGAGTGTCGTCGCCATAGCCGATGATATACCATTTGAAGCGCAGTCCCATGTCAAGCATGAGTCTGCACATTTGTGGTACATGTTCATATCGCTTGGCCACTGAAAATCTTCCAACAGACAATAGCGTAATGTTATTTTTGTTTGCGCAAATTTCATTTGATACATCTGATGACAGAGATTTCGAACGTATGAACGATGGGGAAAGGATGTTCTCCACAACTGAAAGTTTAGGTGATAGAGTAGGGAACACGCTGCTGAACGCCCTAAGAACATCATCGGACACACATACGATATGATCAAAAGCCGACCAAATAGGGTGTTCTAATTTTACGTTAATATTTACAGATGAGTAATCGGTGTGTACCCAGCATATTTTCTTTTTAGCTTTCACTTTCTTAAGTACAATATTGTGAGGCTGTAAGAAACTTATTGCCACATCGTATTCCCCAAATATTTCCAGACTGCTAAGTACTGGAGTGACTGCTTTATAAATATACTGATATATACTTTCATCTGTTAGTCTTTCTTCAATTGGCAGATGTTTAAAGTAGTAAGCATGTTGAATTTTTGCCAGAACACGACGTAAGGCTAAAGAAAAATGACCTTCCTTAATGCTATCTTTGATAGGCCGTTCGAGCGAAGAGTAATCCTTCATTTCAGGCAAAATACGTACCCATTTAGGTATATTTTTTATGAATTCGCCTGAATGTCGTCCTAAAAACAGATCAACGTCAAGCGTGTCGCTGCGTAGAGCCTCAAGCATACTTATCAAGGCTCTTTCGGCTCCGCCAATTTCAAGATAATGAATGTATATGAATACTTTCTTTCTCACAAAAATTATAATCCTTCCTAATCAAATGACATCCATAGAATTTGTAAAATTATAAATGGGTCGTAAAGATAGCATAATTTCCGTTCTTTTAATACAAAAAATTTGTTAATTATGCGGTATTTGTAGATTTTTCTTGTATATGTTAAAATAAAGTGTTAATTTTGCATTGTAATGTTAAATTTAAAAATTAACCATTTATTTTATCGTATTAAACTATAATAACACTTGTTTGTTAACATAATAAAGGTTAAACAAAAGCCTTTTTAAGTTAGAATGAAGAAATCTACAATTTGGATATTAACAATATTAATGGCCTTAGCTTGCGCCGGATTATTGTGTATGCAGATTTTCTATATGCGCAATATGGTGAGGATGCGGTCTGAGCAGTTCTCTGAGGCAGTGAAGCAGAGCTTGTACGGTGTGGCTTTGCGTCTCTCTCAGGATGAGGCTCGATTCTTCCTCGAAGAGAATGTAAGCGAGGTGTCATCTTCCGCCATTTACCCCCAATATCTTGGGCGCCGCTTTTCATTGGCAGGGGTGAAGTACACGATTACGACTTCTACTGGTCTGGAGGCTGACCTTACCATAAAAGGAGATCCTACGGAAATCACTCGAATACGCACGTCCAACGCAATTGCGCCGTCGGAACAATACGAGAATGCTAAAGACGAGTTGAATAATCGATATCTGATGCAAAAATCTATTATTGACGATGTGATAATCAATATTATCAGTCAGTCAAGCAATAGGTCGATTTTCGAACGCGCCGATTCGGCAAAAGTAAGTCAGTATCTGCGTCAGGAGCTGGATACCATGGGATTGAAGCTGCCTTTTGAGTTTGCTGTGGTAAATAGGGCAGGTACTACCCTATATAGCACCAAGGGCTTCTCAGCCGTCCCCGGATCAACAGAAAGAGATATGTACGTGCAAACCCTTTTCCCAAATGATCGCAGAGATAAACTGATTTTCCTCAAGGTATATTTCCCCACCACCAACGACTATATATTCTCTTCGTTGTCGTTTATGTATCCTACAATAGCCTTCACTTTGATATTGTTGGTGGGATTTGTGCTAACAATTGTCCTTGCTTTCCGTCAAAAGAAACTATCGGAAATGAAGAACGATTTCATCAATAATATGACGCACGAGTTTAAGACGCCTATATCGTCAATCTCTCTTGCGGCGCAGATGCTCAACGACCAAAGCGTGAGGAAATCGCCAACGATGCTCCAGCAGATTTCCACTGTGATCAATGATGAAACTAAGCGACTCAGATTTCAGGTTGAGAAAGTGCTTCAGATGTCGATGTTCGACAAGCAAAAAGCCACTATGAAATTGGAAGATGTGGATGCCAATAGCCTTATATATAATGTGGTGAACACCTTTAAGCTGAAGGTTGAAAAGTACGGCGGTAAAATCACCGCCAGTCTGGATGCTCTCAATGCCATATTGAGGGTGGACGAGATGCATTTCACCAACGTTATATTTAATCTGCTCGACAATGCGGTGAAATATCGTCAGGAAGATCGTCCTTTAAATCTTAAAGTGAGTACTCGTGATTTGTCTGACGACAGACTGGAGATAACGGTTGAGGACAATGGCATAGGTATCAGAAAAGACGATATCAAGAAGATATTCGAAAAATTTTATCGTGTATCCACAGGCAACAGACACGATGTCAAAGGCTTCGGCTTGGGCTTGGCTTATGTACACAAAATCGTAAATGAGTTTGGCGGTACTATAACTGTGGAGAGCGAACTAAACGAAGGAACTAAATTTATTATTATATTACCACTCTCTAAAAACTGAAAATTATGGAAGATAGAATGAAAATCTTGCTCTGTGAGGATGACGAAAACCTGGGTATGCTGCTCCGTGAATATCTTCAGGCTAAAGGGTTCAACGCAGATCTGTTCGCCGATGGTGAAAGCGGCTACAAGGCTTTCCTAAAAGGAAAATATGATATATGTGTCCTCGATGTGATGATGCCTAAGAAAGACGGTTTTACCCTCGCTCAGGAAATCCATACTGTAAATGCCGACGTGCCTATTATTTTCCTCACTGCTAAATCGCTCAAAGAGGATATCCTCGAAGGCTTCAAGCTTGGTGCTGACGACTACATCATCAAACCCTTCTCAATGGAGGAACTCGTATTCCGTATCGAAGCCATTCTCCGCCGTGTAAAAGGTAAGAAGGGTAAGGAAATTACTATGTACAAAATAGGCAAGTTCACGTTCGACACACAGAAGCAGGTGCTTATGTTTGAAGACAAAGTGACCAAGCTGACCACTAAGGAATCAGAACTCCTGAGCTTGCTTTGCGCCCATGTCAACGAAATCCTTGAGCGTAACTTCGCACTTAAGACCATTTGGATCGACGATAATTACTTTAACGCTCGCTCAATGGACGTGTATATCACTAAACTTCGCAAGCATCTTAAAGACGACCCGTCGATCGAGATTATCAACATTCACGGTAAAGGCTATAAACTCATTGCTCCTGAAGTGGAAGGACGTGTGTAACGATATAATCTTAGTAAGCTAAAAAGCGGACAAACAAATTGCTTGTTTGTCCGCTTTTTAGCTTACTATTTTTCAATATTTTAGGAAATAATCTAAAAAAATGTATATTTTTTCCATGCAAAAATTCTTTGTGAATGAAAAAATATGCTTACCTTTGTACACATAGAAAATACAATTAGGTACAACTTAATATTTATCTCTATGTCTTCATTACGATTTAAAGTCCTGGAAGAGGCTTTTAACAGAAAGCCGGTGAAGGTAGAAACTCCTACCGAACGACCCCAAGTCTTCTATGGTAAAGCGGTATTCAACCGTCAGAAAATGTTTGAATACCTTCCTAAAAAAACCTATGACGCACTTGTCTACGCTATTGAAAACCGTGAGCCTATAACGCTCGAAATTGCCGACAGCGTGGCAGAGGGAATGAAAAGATGGGCGATAGACAATGGCGCTCGACACTACACCCACTGGTTTCAGCCCCTTACAGAAGGCACTGCCGAAAAGCATGACTCTTTTATCGACCATGATGGCAAAGGCGGTGTAGTAGAATCCTTCAACGGCAAACAACTCGTACAGCAAGAACCTGACGCATCCTCATTCCCAAACGGTGGTATCCGCAATACTTTCGAAGCTCGCGGCTACTCTGCTTGGGATATTTCGTCTCCGGCCTTTATCTTAGGCGAGACTCTGTGTATCCCCACAGTATTTATATCATATACAGGCGAATCACTCGACTACAAAACTCCGCTTCTTAAGGCTCTGAACTCTGTTGACAAAGCAGCAACCGCCGTAGCACAGTACTTTGATCCGGAAGTTAAGCATGTAAATTCTTATCTTGGATGGGAACAGGAATATTTTCTCGTTGATGAGGCTCTTTATTCTGCCCGTCCTGACCTTATGCTTACAGGTCGCACACTAATGGGACATGAGAGTGCAAAAAACCAGCAGCTTGAAGACCATTACTTCGGAGCAATACCTATGCGTGTGAAGGCATTTATGCTCGATCTCGAAATCGAGTGCCACAAGCTCGGCATACCGGCTAAGACACGCCATAACGAGGTGGCTCCCAATCAGTTTGAGCTTGCTCCAATCTTTGAGGAGACAAACCTTGCCAACGATCATAACTTGTTGCTTATGACAATAATGGACTTGGTGGCTCGTCGTCATAACTTCCGTGTATTGTTGCACGAAAAGCCTTTTGAAGGCGTAAACGGTTCGGGCAAGCACAACAACTGGAGTCTTGGCACAGATACCGGCGTGCTGCTTTTCGCACCCGGAAAGACAGCCAAGCAAAATCTCCAATTCCTCACTTTCTTCACTAATGTAATGGCAGCCGTGCATCGCCATAATGCGTTGCTTAAGGCTTCTATCATGTCGGCCACCAACCAGCATCGTCTTGGTGCTAACGAAGCACCCCCAGCCATAATTTCAATTTTCACAGGCTCGCAGCTCGCGACAATATTGGAGAAAATTGAGTCAAGCTCTAATGACGAATTAACTGACCTATCTCATAAAGAGGAATTTAATGTAGGGCTGTCTCAGATTCCCGAACTCCACCTCGACAATACCGACCGTAACCGTACTTCGCCTTTTGCGTTCACAGGAAATCGATTTGAATTTCGTGCTGTTGGTTCTTCTGCCAACTGCGCCGCTGCAATGCTGGCAATAAATGCAGCTGTATCGGAGCAGCTTATGAAATTTAAGGAGGCAGTGGACAAACGTCTTAACGAAGGTCAGGAACTTAAATTTGCCCTTCTTGAGGAAATACGTGCCCTTATCCGTGAATCTAAAGCTATCCATTTCGACGGCAACGGCTACTCCGATGAGTGGAAAGAAGAAGCTGCAAAACGCGGTTTGGATTGCGAGACATCCGCTCCGAAGATTTACGACGCATATCTTACACCTTCTTCAATAGAAATGTTTGAAAGTACGGGGGTACTTACAAAGCCTGAACTCGAGGCACGTAACGAGGTAAAATGGGAAACGTACACAAAGAAGATCCAGATTGAATCTCGAGTGCTCGGCGATCTTGCCATCAACCACATCCTTCCTGTGGCTACCCGCTATCAGTCGATGCTTGTTGACAACGTGGTAAAACTCAAGAGTCTATTCGATGGACTCAAAGGCGCTGACATTGTGGCTCCGGATCTTGATACGATTGAGCGCATCAGTCGCCATTCAATCATTATCAAGCGTAAGGTCACAGAAATGATCAATGCCCGCAAAGTTGCTAATAAGATCACCAACGAACGCGAAAAGGCTATTGCTTACCACGACACCATTCTTCCGCCCATGGAGGAAATACGTTACCATATCGATAAACTCGAACTTATGGTGGACAACGAAATGTGGCCTCTCCCGAAATATCGTGAAATATTATTTATCAGATAAATTTGTGTTTAGCGGGTATGCTTAATGCTGCCCGCTAATTTTATAACTTATACAAATCCGATGGAACCTTTGAAGCATGAATGTGGTGTGGCCTTGATCCGCCTTAGAAAGCCACTCGAATACTATAAAAATAAATACGGGAGCTATACTTGGGGATTGTCCAAACTGTATCTCCTGATGGAAAAGCAGCATAATAGAGGACAGGAGGCCGCCGGAGTAGGGGTTGTGAAGTTAGACCCTATTCCTGGTCACGAGTATGTATTCAGAGAACGTGCCATTGGATCAGGAGCGATTCAGGAAATTTTTGCCGGAATCACTGAAAAAGTCACTCCTGAGATGCTTCGACTGCCTCCTGAAGAAATTAATGCAGAGGTGCCGTTCATCGGAAATATTTATATGGGCCATCTAAGATATAGCACCACAGGCAAGAGTGGTATATCTTATGTGCATCCTTTTCTGCGCCGTAACAACTGGAGATCGCGCAACTTGCTGATGTGCGGAAATTTTAACATGACAAATGTTGAGGATTTGTTTGACGATATAGAAAGTAGTGGCCAACATCCTCGAATCTACAGCGATACAATTGTCCTACTCGAACGACTTGGTTACGCTCTCGACCACGAGAACCACAGAATTTACCGTAAATATCGTGATTCATTGAAAGGTCAGGATTTAGCTTTAAAAATTGAGGAAGAAATCGACCTGAAGCTCGTGTTGAAAGATGCTGCTCCAATGTGGGACGGCGGGTTTGTGATATGCGGTGCCACGGGTAGTGGCGATTGCTTTGCCCTTCGTGACTCAAACGGCATTCGCCCAGCCTTTTATTATATTGATGACGAGGTGGTCGTGGTTGCCTCAGAGCGGCCGGTCATTCAGACTGTCTTTGATGTTAAGAGCAGCGATGTAAAGGAACTTGTGCCGGGTAAAGCGATAATGGTCAGCAAAAATAACGATATAGAAATTGCCCGCATTTTGCCGGAGGGCGATAACCACAGATGCTCGTTTGAAAGAATTTATTTTTCTCGAGGCAGCGATGAAGATATTTATCGTGAAAGAAAGGCTTTGGGAGATAATCTTGTGCCCGACATAGTGAAGATGCTTGATGGAGACCTTGACCACGCGGTATTCTCCTTTATTCCGAATACGGCGGAAGTGGCCTATATGGGAATGACGAAAGGACTTGAACGCTATCTTGACCACAGGCGTATGCGTGAAATCATGCGGCATGTGAAAAACGGCACGCTTACGAAAGAGACCCTTGAAGATATTATGAAGCGCAAGGTGCGTACCGAAAAGATAGCTATAAAAGACATCAAACTCCGCACATTCATCGCAGAAGGTGAATCGCGCAATGATCTTGCTTCTCATGTCTATGATGTGACTTATGGTTCCATTACTCCGGGCGTTGACACTCTTGTTGTAATTGATGATAGCATAGTGCGAGGCACCACCCTGAAACAATCAATAATCAGCATGCTTGATCGTCTTCATCCTAAGCGAATTATTATAGTGTCGTCTTCCCCCCAGGTGAGATATCCTGATTACTATGGAATAGATATGAGCAGAATGGGCGAATTTATCGCTTTCAGAGCCGCTGTTGAGCTTATCAAGGAGAAGGGTGATTCGGCGCTTCTTAAAGATGTGTACGAAAAATGTTTAGAGCAGCTTCGTCTTCCTGCTGAAGAGCAGGTGAATTGTGTTAAAGAAATTTATGCGCCCTTCACAGATGCGGAGATTTCTGCAAAAATAGCGGAAATGTTGACCCCGACGAATATAGACTGCAAAGTGGATATTCTTTACCAGACTATTGAAGGTTTGCATAGAGCAATTCCTAATCACCCCGGCGACTGGTACTTTTCAGGAAATTATCCCACGCCTGGAGGTGTCCGGCAAGTCAATCGTGCCTACGTTAACTATTACGAGGGTCACACCGATAAGCGCTAATCGCTTCTGTTTTCTCCTCTCTGTCAAAAAATAGGAGAAAACAGAAGATAATTGTATTTTTTGTCGTAACTTTGTATTCTCTAAAAGAAGGATTGAAATAATTAAGACGATAATTGCGCATGTACGACACTAATAAAGAGTTTGATGAAGCTTTGGCCACTTGCCGCGGTATTTTCGAAAAAAAACTTTATGATTATGGCCCGTCATGGAGACTCCTGCGACCCGCAGCTCTGACTGACCAGATTTTCATAAAGGCCAAACGTATACGTTCGCTTCAGATTAAGCAGCATTCATTGGTAGGAGAGGGCATTCTCCCCGAATTTATTGGAATTGTAAACTATGCTGCAATCGGCATAATCCAGCTCCAACTTGGGTTTGCTGATACAAAAGATATAACTTCTGAGGAAGCTCTGAGGTTATATGACGAGGTAATAGCTAACGCCAAGAATCTTATGATTGCAAAAAATCATGATTATGACGAAGCATGGCGAGGCATGCGTGTACTCTCATATGTCGACCTTATTTTGATGAAGATAGAGCGTACAAAAGAGATTGAGGATCATCAAGGTAAGACTCTCATATCCGAAGGCATAGATGCCAACTATATGGATATGATCAACTATGCGGTGTTCGGTATTATAAAACTTACAGAAAATGCAGCTGTTGACATCGATCTCACGCATTAACGCCAGAATATATCCTTATATCGTATGGCTCTTGCGTATTGTTGTAGGCGGTACGTTCATCTTTTCTGGATTTACAAAAGTTGTGGATCCTTGGGGATTTGTATTCAAAATTCAGGATTATCTTGGTGTATGGGGCATTGATTTCCTGTGGCGCGAGGTGATAATCTTTTTGGCGGCAGGACTGTCAATTGTTGAATTTTGTGCGGGTGTAATGGTGCTTACCGGATGTCTTAGAAAATCGTCGGTAAGAATTCTCGCTATTCTGATGGCATTTATGCTCCCGCTTACAGCTTATATTGCCATTAAATCGCCGGTGCCTGATTGCGGCTGCTTCGGAGAGGCGGTAATCATTTCCAATACTGCCACTTTTATAAAAAATCTTGTGCTGAGTGCTGCCATTGTGTACCTTTTGTTTTACAACAGCAGGGTACGCTGTCTTTATCCAACTTTAATCCAGTGGATGGTGCTTGTTGTCAGTATAGGTTATTGCCTTATCCTCGCTGTGGTTGGTGTCAACATTCAGCCTATGATAGATTTTCGTCCTTACGGTATTGGTCAGTCTTTAGTGGAGGACGATGAAGAAAATATCATGCTCATTTATGAGAAGGACTCCCAAAAGCGCTACTTTAGCACAGACTCTCTTCCGGACAGTACGTGGACATATATAGGCAGGGCTAAGGAAGGAATATCTGACAGAAAACATTTTGCTATTTTCAGTGGCACAGAAGATGTCACTTCCGCTGTAATTTCAAGCGATTATCCCCAGTTGCTGCTAATTGTGTCTTCGCCTGATAGACATCAAAAAGCCCGCGCAGGAATGGCCAATTCGCTCAATGATTATATTCAGTTGAAGGGTGGGGAAATGATAGCTGTTGTCGCCACGCCTCCGGACAGCTTATACGCATGGAAAGAAAAGGCCAATCCGCACTACGAGGTGTACACTGCTGATGATACTGATCTCAAAGAACTCGTTCGAGGCGATGCGGCATTGGTGTATCTCGTGGACGGTAAGATAAAATGGAAGCGCACTATCTACTCTCTCCCGGCTGATTTTCCTGATTTTGATACTGGGCGTAATGAGTTGGATTATATAGATTCTCCGGATGACGGTGAGTCGCTAAATGATTGGACTGTGATTTATGTCGGTCTTCTGATAGCGATATTTCTTATCGGCCAACTGAAAGTAGTGCGTATGCTTAATCATAAAGAAGAAAAAAAGGAGTGAATACGTCTACTTCTTACAAAATAATTTCGTAACTTTGCAAGCAAGAAACATAAACAATTTATTTAATATATTTTTATGAGAAAAAACATTGTTGCAGGCAACTGGAAAATGAATACTACAGTGCCTGAGGGCGTGCAGCTCGCTAAGGAAGTAAACGAAGCCCTTGAAGGCTTTAATGCTAATTGCGATGTAGTAATCTGTGTTCCTTTCACTCATCTTGTGCCTGTGTGCGGAGTTATCAATCAGGAAAAGCTCGGCCTCGGTGCTGAAAACTGTGCTGACCACAAGTCTGGTGCTTATACCGGCGAAGTGTCTGCCCCCATGGTAGCATCTACTGGTGCCACTTACGTGATTCTCGGCCACTCTGAACGTCGCCAGTATTATGGTGAGACTTCAGATATTCTTCGTGAAAAAGTTCGCCTTGCTCTTGAAAACAATCTTACTCCGATTTTCTGCATTGGTGAGGTTCTTGAAGAACGTGAAAACGGCACCTATAACGAAGTGGTTGCCGCTCAGATCAAAGATGCTCTCTTTGAGCTTTCTGCTGAGGATTTCTCAAAACTGATTCTTGCTTATGAGCCGGTTTGGGCTATCGGTACAGGCAAAACTGCTACTGCTGATCAGGCAGAAGACATGCACGCTTTCATCCGCGCTACTATTGCTGAACGCTACGGCAATGAAGTGGCAGACAACACATCTATCCTTTATGGCGGTAGCTGCAAGCCCTCAAACGCTGCCGAACTCTTCGCAAAACCCGATGTTGACGGTGGTCTTATCGGCGGTGCTTCGCTCAAAGCAGCTGACTTTATGGGCATCGTAAAGGCTTTTTGATGCTTTAATACACTCTTTATAACAAAATATTAGGCTACAAAGATAATTATTCGTATCTTTGTAGCCTAATTTAAATTAAGATATGCGTATTATACGTTTTATTATATTATCGGCCTTTTTGCAGCTGTGTGCCGCTGTGCCTGTTAAGACTCACGCAAGCACAATGACTGAACCCGCGGATACTGCTGCCGGGATAGTAAAAGCTATCACAGATAGTAATGATGCCATAATAATATTTCAAGATGATGTGCTTTCTTCTCGTCTATTGCCCACCTCAGTTATAAAGAGTTCGTGGAGTACGGAAAAAAAAGAAGTTAAAGTTGATCCGTCTGTAAAATATCGTATACAGGTTTATTCTGATAACAATCGTCGCACGGCTAAAGCAAATGCTGAGTATAGAAAGCGTTTAGTGGAGCAGCGTGTCCCCGAGCTTCAGGGATATGTCACCTATGATGCTCCTTATTGGCGTGTTAGGGTCGGTAATTTCCAAAGCGAAAGCGAGGCTCTGGCTGCCATGAAAATGATAAAAAGTAAATTTCCGGCTTTTGCTTCTGACATACGCATTGTAAAAGTGCGCGTTAAATAATACTCTGATAATGACTGATAACGAAAGAATAGAGCAGATTGCCGCCCATGTTGAGGCAATCATTCGTCTGCTTGGAGAGGACCCTGACCGCCAGGGTTTGAAGAAGACTCCAATGAGATATGCCAAAGCTTTGGACTATGTGACATCGGGGTATCGCAAGGACGCAGTAGAAGTGATTAAGCAAGCGGTCTTCGAATATGCCGGGTCTCGTCTTGTTGTGGTGAAAGACATAGAGTTTTATTCTATGTGCGAGCATCATATTCTTCCATTTTTCGGAAAAATATCCATAGGATATATACCGGATGGTGAAATGGTGGGCCTTAGTAAATTGGCTCGCTTGGTGGATGTGTACGCCCGAAGGTTGCAGGTGCAGGAGCGCCTGACTTCTCAGATAGCGCAAAGCCTTGCCTCCACGCTTAATACAAAAGGCGTGATAGTGGCTTGTACTGCCCAACATCTTTGCATGAAAATGCGAGGGGTGGAGAAGCAGGATTCGTCTACCACTACAATAGATTATACCGGGGTGTTTGAAACCGACTCTTCTCTGCGAGATGAGTTTTTTCGCACTTTTACTCACTGAATTTTAGTAACATATCAAATGATAATAGTATATGGGATTTTTCAGCAAACTTTTCTCTAAGGAAAAAAAAGAGACTCTTGACAAAGGCCTTGAAAAGACTAAAACCGGATTCTTCGACAAAATTAAGCATGCTATCGCAGGAAGGAAAACCATTGACGATGATTTCCTTGACGATCTTGAGGGTATACTTATATCATCGGATGTGGGCACAGACACCACTTTGAAAATTATCGATAGAATACGCGATCGCGCTGCGCGTGATAAATACGTAGGAACAAGCGAGTTGAATAATCTCTTGTACGAGGAAATCACCGATTTGCTGGTGTCAGGGTCGGGCGATGAGTCCAATGGAGAGTTCGTGTTGCCCCAGGGCCATAGACGGCCTTATGTAATAATGGTGGTTGGCGTCAATGGCGCAGGTAAGACCACTACTATTGGTAAAATGGCACATCAGTATAAACAAGCGGGATATAAGGTGATGCTTGGTGCAGCAGACACTTTCAGAGCCGCTGCCATCGAACAACTTGAAGAGTGGGGGAAACGCGCTGGTGTTCCGGTTGTGAAACAAAAACAGGGATCAGCAGCTTCTGCGGTCGCTTATGACACGATTTCATCAGCACTTAGCAATGGTACTGACGTTGTGATAATCGATACTGCCGGTCGTCTCCATAATAAAAAGGGACTTATGGATGAGCTTACTAAAATTAAGGCTTCGATGAGTAAGGTTGTTCCTGGCGCCCCGGATGAAGTGCTGTTGGTACTTGACGGTTCTACCGGACAGAACGCATTTGAGCAGGCTCGACAGTTTTCAGCTGCGACACAGGTGACGCAGCTTGCGATTACGAAACTTGACGGTACGGCTAAAGGTGGAGTAGTAATAGGTATTAGCGACCAATTACAGATACCGGTAAAATATATCGGACTCGGAGAAAAAATTGACCAGCTTCAGGTGTTCAATAAACGCGAATTTGTTGAGTCGCTTTTTGGAAACAGATAATCCGGCGAGATGAGAAACAGCAAAAAGGTAGTTGACGTCATTACTATGGGGTGCTCAAAGAATCTTGTGGATTCCGAGCGCCTTATAGCTTTATTTGAAAAGGAGGGCCTCACTGCACATCACAATCCTCATAAACTCACCGGCAGCACTGTAGTAATAAACACTTGCGGGTTTATTGGTGACGCTAAGGAGGAGTCCATAAATATGATTCTTGAATGTTGCGAGGCCAAGAAGTCAGGGAAAGTAAAACATGTATATGTCATGGGATGCCTGTCTCAACGCTATGCTGAGGAGCTGCCTAATGAAATCCCTGAAGTAGATGGGTGGTACGGTAAATTTGACTGGGGTCGTATTATTTCCGATCTTACTAAAATGTCTGTTGACTATGAAGATAATTCGAGGAAGATAACTACGCCTCCGCATCACGCTTACCTTAAAATAGCCGAGGGCTGTAATAGATTTTGTGCTTTCTGTGCTATCCCTTTAATTACAGGAAGATACAAATCTCGCAGAATTGAGGATATCGTTGATGAGGTAAAGACGCTTGTGGGCAAAGGTGTGAAGGAATTTAATGTTATTGCACAGGATCTTACTTACTACGGAAAAGATATCTACGGACGCCAGAATATTGCAGAACTTGTGGAGGCTATATCTCAAATTGAGGGTGTAAAATGGATCAGACTACATTATGCGTATCCTACAGATTTCCCTCTCGATCTTCTTGACGTTATGGCAAAATATCCAAATATATGTAAGTATCTAGATATTGCATTGCAGCATATAAGTGATAAGGTGTTGTCTAATATGCAGCGTCATATTGACGGTAAAGCCACTCGTGAACTTTTGCAGAAAATACGTGAGGCTGTTCCCGGTATACATTTGCGCACAACCCTTATGGTGGGATTTCCAGGAGAGGGTGAAGCTGAGTTTTCAGAACTCGTGGATTTTGTAAAGGAACAGAAATTCGAACGTATGGGCGCTTTTGTTTATTGCGAGGAAGAGGATACTTATGCGGCAAAGCACTATGTGGACGAGGTGCCTCAAGAGGTTAAGGAAGACCGTTTAAACCGTTTAATGGCAATACAGGAAGAGATTTCTTTAAGCTCGAATGAGTCGAAAATTGGAAAAACGATTAAAGTAATCGTTGATGAGGAGAATGACGAGTATTACGTATGTCGTTCTCAGTATGATTCTCCCGATGTTGATCCTGAGGTGCTTGTCTCCAAGGATATTTCGCTTGAAATTGGCGGGATGTACGATGTGACTATAGAATCAGCCTTGCCATTCGAACTTTTTGCAACCGTAATTCGCTAATTTTCATAATAAAATACATTTTATTACGTTAAATTTATAAATAGTCCAAGCTTTTAATAACCTTTATATCGGTTGACATGAAATTATCACGACTACTTCTCGTTTCTGCTTTGGCGATAGCAATTACTTCTTGCTCTTCGACAAAGCGTCAAATGCCTTATTTTAAAGATATTGATTCTAAGACTGTTATAGCTATACCGTCGGATTACAGTATAAAAATTGCGCCGTCAGACGAACTGTTGATTACCGTAACGTCCGAAAATCCAGCCGCAACAAGGATTTACAACTTGCCTTCTGAGAATCCTGCCACTCTGGCTTCGGGTACTGCTTCAACCCAACCGCAACGTATGACATACATAGTTAATCCGGAGGGATACATTAATTTCCCTGTGCTTGGTGATATTTATGTCAAGGGACTTACCGTGGACCAAATCAGAGATAAGATCAGAGATGAGCTTTGCAGCGTAGTTGAGGATCCCCAGGTGACAGTTCGCCTCGAAAACTTTGTGGTGAATGTAGCCGGTGAAGTCAAGGAGCCAGGTAGTTATAGCTCGACAAGCCCCAAAATGACTATTCTGGATGCACTTACAAAAGCGGGTGACCTTACCCAGTACGGTCGTCGCGATAATGTGCTTCTTATCAGAGAGGAAGACGGCGAAATAAAGCATATAAGATTTAATCTCAATTCTGCTGATATGCTTACATCTCCTTACTACTTTCTGAAGCAAAACGACTATGTGTATGTGGAGCCTAACGAAATTAGACAGGAAAATGCCGAATACAATCAGTATAATTCATATAGACTTTCTGTGATTTCCACAATAGTAAGCGGATCTGCGTCGATAATTTCTCTTATTATTGCACTTTCAAGATGAAACAGTCTCTCAAATTTTCTTAAAAGGTATGGAGAAGGGAAAAAAATCTAATTTATTAAACCTGAATATACTGCGATATATTAGGTTGTGTATCAGATATTGGTATCTTTTTGTCATAGGCGTATTGATATTTGGAGGATTGGCTCTTACTTATGCTTTGGTGAAGCAACCTACTTCGGAGGTTGTGGCTCAGCTAATGCTTAAAGATGATGCTCCAAATGCGGGCATATTATCGAGTCAGATGGCAAATAGTTTTGGTTTCGGAGATATGTTCGGATCATCTTCTACTGATAATGAGGTCGCGGTTCTGTCGTCACATTCAGTATTTGTTGGAACGGCAAAAGACCTTAACTTAAATATTAGCTATTCTGAGAGAATGTATCCGATGGTGTGGTATTCCACTCCTTTGACATCAGCGCTTAAATTGGTGCCGCAGGAAGGCATTTCAGATACAATCACTGTGGCTTTGAAGTTCGATATAGTGCCATTGGACAATGGCAACTTTGACATTCTCGTAAAATGGAAGCGTAAGATAATTGCAGAAATTGAAAATCAAAGTCTTCCGGCTAAAATCAATACTATGTTTGGCGAATTTTCCTTGATTAAAACGCCATATTATGAAACTACAGAAGCGAATAAATTCAGAATCCTTTTCGGTTCTTACAACGCAGCAGCCGAAAACTTTGCCAAGCTTGTAAAGATATATGCTCCGGATCGAAAGACTGATTTCATAGATTTATCCTTCGTTACTCCCGATCCAAAATTTGGGAAATTGGTGCTGAACACACTTATCGCTAATTATATTAAGGTGTCCAATCTTTATAGGGAAGATAGGAACCAGCAATCTCTCGATTTGGTGAACCAGCGACTGTCCACCCTTATGGAAGATCTTGTAAAGTCGGAAGCCGATATTGAAAATTTCAAAAAATCTAATGATATCACCGATGTTGAAGCCGATGCTTCTTACCTTATGGGTAAATCCAGTTCTCTCGAGGGAGCTTTACTTGAGACAAATACAAGGTATGAGGTGTTAAATATGACGAAAAATTTCCTATCCAATCCTGAAAATAAATATTCACTTATTCCTGATGTGGGAATAAGCCAGACTGACAATTATAATAGTTTAATATTGTCTCGAATGTCATTGCTGAATTCTGCTACACCGAATAATAAATCGGTTAAGCATATCGAGCAGCAGATAGATGCCTTAAGGGAGAATGTCATAGCGTCAGTCAATCAACTGATAAAAAACACCTCTATATCTCTTGAAGACCTAAAAAAAGAGAACAGTAGGATTAAAACTAAGATTGGCAAAATTCCTGCAATTGAGCGTGAATATGTCACTTTGAGTAGGGATAATATGCTTCAACAACAAATTTATCTTTTCCTTCTCCAACAGCGTGAAGAAATAAATATGAATATGGCTACGAAGTCACTCCCGGCTCAGGTAATTGACGCTCCTCACACCTTAGTGACTTCTGGCGGATTGAAGCCTATAATAGCAGCTGTGTTTGGGTCTTTCTTTGGATGCGTTCTTGCGGCTGCGTATGTGTTATTGATAATAATGAGAAAATCGCCGGTATCTTCTTCTTCGGAGATAAAGAATAATTTAAATGCCCCAATTCTTCATCAGGTGAGTGCTTTTTCTTCTACCTCTCCATTAATTGCTACCACCGACGAAATTGCTGCGGAAGATATAAGATTCTTGCGATCAGAGGTGCAAACTGCTCTGAAGTCATGCGACGGGAACGTTGTGGCTGTTACGTCGGTCAATTCCGGAGAGGGCAAAACAATGGTTGCGATAAATCTTGCAGCTTCTTTGGCTCTGACAAACAAACGTGTGGCTTTGGTGGATTCAAATCTGAGATCGCCGCGAATCGTGTCTCTTCTTGGACTTTCAGGTGGAGGTGATTATGTGGTTTCTAATATTAGAGAATCTTTGTCTTCTATAAAGCTAAATTCTTACCCGGTTGACAAGTATTCGAATCTGGATGTGGCGTGTGTATCAACTCCTGTTCCCAATGCGTCTGATCTATTAGCCACGGATAATTATTCAAAGTTTGTGTCTCAGCTCTCTTCCGAGTATGATTATGTGGTGATCGACTCATCGCGTATTAAGGACTATAGCGATATCAATTATATAACTGACGTAGCTGACATTACATTGGTTGTATGCCGTAAAGGTTACGCTTCTCTTAAAGATGTCGATTTGCTCAATCGCATTTATGAGGATGGAAAACTTAAAAGAATGGCAATTATTGAAAACGACTTCTAATATATACCAACCGTATGTATATACGCTTGAAGAGTTTTCTCTTGTGGGATAATGAGAAAGTATGTAGCTTAACCGCTGCATACTTTCTTTTTTATTTCGCTCTGAAATGACAACTTTCGGCTTCTCTCTGTGTTTAGTTGGGATGCTTACTGTTTAATACTCCATGAGGCAGGGGTAACCAATAGACCTCTTTTCACGTAAACGTCCCATAAACCGCCTTGCGAGTTCTTTGCCAGATTGCTACCTTTGTG
>CAZJKZ010000028.1:0-28972 GCA_964546885.1 uncultured Bacteroides sp. | reverse complement strand
TCTGTTGAGAGTGAAGTAACACTATAGACACAAAGCCCGACCATTCTCATTCCGAATGGCCGGGCTTTGCATTTCCTTCAAATACAGGGGAAGGAATTTTTTTGGATAGAAGTGGATAAGTGGTCGGACATCTGTGAGTAGGAGTCAGTCCTCCTCGTCTTGACATGACATGAAGTCATTCAGCGATGATGAAAGTGAGTCCATGAAGTAGGCACGGCTGTTGCGTCCCCTTACTCTCATCTCGTTATATTTTTTGTAGATGTAGTTCTCTGACATATCGACATTGAACATCTTTGCAAGTTTGCTTACTATCTCTTTTGCGCTTATGTTGGAACCGAAGCATTTTGCCACTTTGAAGGCATAGCCTAATTCAATAAGGGCGGTCTTGTTTGCTGTCCAGTTCAGTCCTATCTCCGGAGTGGGAACAGGCTCCTGAATCATCGAGCTTTTGATGTCTTTGTAAAGTGCCAGTGTCTGGCGCACGAAGTGGAGAGCTTTGTTTACGAATGCCGCAAGTTCCTGATTGACGGCTTCACGAAGTTTCTCTGTCTGAATGTAGGCAATCTCCACTTCAGCATAAAGGAGCGCGGAAATCACAAATCCCTTGTGATTGTGGGAGTGGCACATCTCGCTGACCTGTAGCACAAAGTCCCTGTAGGCAATGTGCAGATTGTCGTTCTTACCTTCGGTCAGCTGACGGAAGAACTCTGTCTCGGTGAGGGAAAATAAGTCCATTTTCATATAAATAAGTTTATAGTATCTGAAAATAATATACCTCAAACAATATGATAGTTCATTAACTTATATATAATTTTTTAATCATTTATTAATCAGTATAATATTACTACATATTTTGGATAATACTTAATCAAACGTATCGTAAACTGCGTAAAATCTCTTTACAGATGTAAAATATTGACAACTATTTTCTAGATTTTCAACCAAATTACATTACATTTGTTATCTTTATAAATAGATGTCTCTGGAAGACTGTTTATACAATTACTAAATTTCACGATTTCATTATAGATGACAAAAATATTAATATTTGATACAGATTACAGTTTCCTAAACAAGATTACTGACTGGCTTAAAGCCGAAGAGTACGAAGTCAGTGTTACCGATGATCTGAAAACAGCAAAAGCGAGATTGACAACCTTGAACTTCAATATAATAATACTCGGAGTGAGATACAAGGAATGCGAGGGTGGCAAACTAATGAATTGGATTAATACAAATAATTATGGTACTCCTTTTATCGTAATGCTGGACAAAGATGATAATTCTCTTTTGGCAAATGCATTTAAAAAAGGAGCACACGACCATATTGACAAACGATCAATTAATCGTCTCACTCTTATTTGTCAAATTGATGAAGTCAGAAGAAATTTCAATTATGTTTTTAATAGCTATGTTCACAAAAGCACCAACTACGCCCAGTGCATAAGGCAAGCTGTTAAAACATCTGGAAATAATGATGTGGTCTTACTATCAGGCGAGACTGGCTCTGGAAAAAGCCATCTTGCCCGATATATCCATTGCCTAAGCAAACGTAATAAGAATCTGTTCCTACCCATAAAATGTGAGTTACTGGATAATGAAAGATTCCGCGACCAACTATTTGGTATATCTAAAGGATTGTCTTCAAAACCTATTAAAGGAATTCTGGAAAAAGTGGGCAGAGGCACAGTATTCTTCGATGAGATAGATAAACTTCCTTTAAATGCCCAAACAGCTTTAGTGCATACGATAGAAGAAGGCAGCTTTTGTTCCATTGGATCGAACTCAATTAAAAGACTCAATGCAAAAATATTATTTTCTACTTCCGTTAACCTTGCGACATGCTTGTTAAATGGAACGCTTAGACGAGATCTTTATGATTTGTTAAATAATAATGTAATCAAAGTCCCTGCACTAAGGATGTGCCAAGAGGATATCATACCTCTATGTGAATATTTCTTGGGGTCAATAGCCCAGGAACGGAATACTGTTACTAAAAATCTATCAAAGCAGGCTGTATTTCATATAGAGGCCCATAAATGGCAAGGTAATTTAAGAGAATTAAAAAGCATTTTAAAACAAGCCGATACAGAGTGCACAACAAATCTCATTATGTGCAAACATCTTCATATTAATAAAGCAGAATCACCATACAACGGAAGCGAGATGATTACTGTTAAAGATACCCTTATCTCCACAGGCAACAACAAAACATTGGCCGCAAAACTTTTAGGAATAAGTCGTCCAACACTTTATGCGAAAATAAAGATGTTAGGATTGTAATATCAGCATAAAGATTATAGTCATAACACAAATGGTGACAAGTCATGTAATTCTTCGTGAAAACTTCCACATTTTCGCATATACATAGGCTTGTCACCATAAATATTATATGAATGTTATGTCATTACAAAGTTAATAATTTATTTGTATCCAAAACGATTATTTTTTAATTTTGTAAATTAAAATATAACTTATGAATAAGAACAATAGAAAGGACCAGTTATATAGAGCCGCGTTTAAGTTATTCCTGTCTCGACCTTATGGAGAAGTAAGCATTTCCGCCATAGAGAAGGAAGCCAATATGACGCGTGGCGCGATTGTGTATTATGCTGGAAGTAAGCTGGAATTATTTCAAGATGTTGTAAAATACTTTTTCATAGATAAGCAAAAGAATCAATCCAATTTACCATTAGATACATCCTTAAAGGAATATATCAAAAATTATGTAGATGTTATTGCGCAACAAATGGTTTCTTTGAAATCACTTATGGATGAAATGTCCAATACCAATGGAAGCAGGGCTTATATCTCTTTGGGTCTGAATTTGAGAAGTTATTCTGAAGAATTACATTATGCATACTTGGATATAAGGAATAAAGTACTAACAAATTGGATTTCAGTAATACAAAGGGCTATTATTTCCAAGGAAATAAAAAGCGATATCGACATTATCTCGATTGCCGAAATGTTCGTTTTTATATATCTCGGTGTATCTGTATGGGATGCCATGCTTAGCGGTCTTGATATCGAGCATTTGAAAAGACAGTATTATGCACTTTATAATTTATTGAAATAGTAACAGGTCTTATTACCTTATTATTGGATTATTCTGCACTTCATTTGGACTAATCAATAATTTATTGTAACTTTGCATTACAAACATTATGTATTAATCCCTATGAATAGCAATGTATATATAAATCGTATAGCCTCCTTCTTCCCAAATGAGGCTATTTCCAATGAGGAAATGGAGGATTATCTGGGAAGAATCGGGGGTAAGGACTCAAGGGTTAAACCGATAATTCTGAAGCAAAATGGTATCACTTCAAGATACTATGCCCTTGACAAGAATCAACGGATTACTCATTCCAATGCTCAGCTGGCGTCTGAGGCTATCAAAAAATTATTTGAGAACGAAAACGATCTTCATGAGATTGAATTGATGGCATGTGGAACCTCAAGTCCCGATCAGATTCTTCCATCACACGCATCGATGGTTCATGGTCTAACTTTTCAACATTCTATAGAGTTATACTCATTGTCGGGAGTTTGCCTCACAGGAATCACAGCATTGAAGTCGGTATTTATGTCAATCAAGACCGGTAACACTAGTAATGGTATATGTTGTGCCTCGGAATTGGCATCCGCATCTTTTTTGTCCAGATTCTATGAAAAGGAATATGACAATCTGTCGGAATTGGAGAAAAAACCACACTTAGCCTTTGATAAAGATTTTTTAAGGTATATGCTTTCTGACGGCGCATCCGCACTATATCTGTCTAACACACCAAAGGATGATAATTCGCTTAAGATTGATTGGATTGAGTTAAAGTCATATGCCAACATGCATCCAGCTTGCATGTATATGGGTGCTGATGCAGACGAATACGGGAACTTGGTAAGTTGGAAAGAATTTACCGAAGAAGAACTGATGAAAAAATCTGTTTTAGCATGCAAGCAGAATGTAAAACTCCTTAACGAAAACATAGTAGAAAGGTTTGTAGATGCCATCGAATGGGCATTAAGCAAACATAATACCAATCCAGAGTCTATAAAGTATGTCATACCACATATTTCATCTATGTATTTTTATCATAAGCTGGAAGAAGAATTGATTAGACGCAATATCAATCTTCCCTCCAGCAAATGGTTTACCAATTTGACATGGGTGGGGAATGTTGGGTCTGTAGCTCCTTTTGCAGGATTAGATGAACTGCTAAAAACAAAGTCTCTTGAAAAAGGAGATCAGATATTGCTTCTGGTACCAGAAAGCGGTAGATTTTCATTCGGAATCGCATTATTGACGTTCTAGATAATACTTATTCGGAAAATTTTTATTATCTTTGCGTTAAATCAACATTGTAAAAAATAGAGGAGTCATAAATCCATCTTTCACTGCGAAAATGTGGAAGTTTTTGAAGAAGAAAGAGGGTGGATGTGATTGCTCACTCCGTATATTAGTGCGGGGGAGCCGTGTCATTTCTTCAACCAACTTCCACAGGTTTCGCATATGGCACGTTCTCCCGCACTTTTGTTATGGGAAAAAGAAGCGTAAAAACAGAATTTAATCGACTCGAGATACTTCGTCAATGCTATCGCTTGATGGCTATGGGGACATGGGATGCGATATCTGTAGCAGAACTTGAAAATAATATAGCACAGACCAGGGGAGCCATATTCTACTTCAACAAGAACAAGGAAGCTCTATTCACAAATATGATAGAAGAATTGTTTCTTCCGGTATTTAAGTTAAGCGACTCTGATAAGTCCACATTGAAGACCTGCTCATCTCAGACATTTTTTGCCATATATAAAACTCCTTTTGAGAGAGTTTGTAATGATCTCAGAATAAATTATAAATTACCGGAACCATCAGGCAGCCTTTTCAACATAATTATACAGGCACAGAAACATTATCGCGATTTCAACCATATCATTGGTGAGGAGATCAAGAAGGAGATAGCTTTTATACATCATATTATTGGAATAAACAGTTCTCTTAGCATAGACATGAGTAAATTATATGCCCAATCAGCAGGGCGTATATTTTTAGAATCCTTATGCTGATTGGGCTTTATTGATGCTCAAAATATTATTCTCGACAGAAAATTCTGCACTGCATATCAGCGTCTTTACAAGACGATATAAAAGAGTTAATAAGCCATATCATTTGAGACACGGCGTGTTTCTGCCGTAAAGGTCTCCCATCCCTAAGAGCTTCAAAAGCTTCTCTCAGTTCAGTCTTAGAGACAAAATCAACAGCAAGACAAACCTCCTTAATACCATTTGGAGCGATGAGGGTTTTCTTATACGACTCTTCAAAAGTATTTAAGTCACCTACTCTACATACGTCAATACTGGAATGTGGAAAATATTTTCCTCTCCAGGAATTAACTTTATATGCGACATCCATATAACGCATATTACCAATGTTCTTTAATGCCTGTCCAACAACTTCTTGAAATGCTGAGGCGGACAAAGATGTTTCACCCTTACCTTTTGAATGGATGAAGCTGATTTTATTATCAGAAAGTACAATATGATCTGCACATTCGTAACCCATATCATCACATATTATATGAGATGGTGCTTCATTTCTAAACGTATTTTCTACGACATGAAAAACAGTATCATTAGCAAATTCAACATCAGCAATTGTCGGCACGCCCTTTTCACTTGTAACAATACCCATTTCAGGAACACCCACGAAAATAGACAGAATAGACTCAATGCTATTGAGAATGTCTCCGTCCATATGTAACTGATTACCTTGATAAATAAACTGAACATCTTCAAATCCCACAAAGAAACACTTATGAGAATTGATATATGTAAATAGTTTCACTTCATTTCCATCATCACTGACAAGATAGAGATTGTCAAGCCGACCGGAACCTTTAAGCCGGATTCCATTTTGCTGTAATGCAACTTCAAGTAGTCCCGCAGATTCTTCGCATACATATTCTTGATGGGCAACCTTCTCAGTAAGATTCTTACATCCACTCAATCTCTTATACAGATGACTAAAGAATCTCTCTGACTCAATCGGAAGCACGGCGTCTTTCGATTTATACCGCACAATCATATTCTCCTGTCCTATATGATTCATCAATTCATGAAAATCAATAAGCAAGTAAGCAGGTACAAGATTATTCTTGTGATCTTTCCACCGTACAGGCGTTGAGAAATGACCCATAAGAGAGTCCGCAACATTAAATGGAGCCTCGATACCACTTATGATATTGTCGGCCCATTCACAGAGGGAAACGATTGTTTTTCTCTTACTTCCGATTTTCGAGACACGAGCTGTACTCAAACCCAACGTTACGGCCTCATCATCATTCTGGATACGGGCCGTTTTAAGAATGTGCCTTCCGGCTCCATGTGTTGGCATGGATTTGCTCAAGTCATCACTTTCATAAGACTTGTTTCTCAAAGCAAACTGGTTGAGACTCATGTTTCCCATCCTCATTTGAGTAAAAACCGTATTATCGGTGACTAATGCACCTGCAAGAGAATTACCCATAATAGGAGTATGCTTGTTCTTGAATTCAGACAATCCATTTGCATGGCGAGTAAACAACACAATATAATTGTCTATCTCTATAAGCAAGAAATAACAGATAAGGACTTCGCTTTTCTGAAACTCTTTAGGAATGTCCCTTAGAAAAGGAGGTATGGTCTTGTCCTGAAAAACCTTTAAAGTGCATAACGCACTGCGCCCATCAGCAAAAACTACTGGCTCCTTGATTATCTCAACGATGTTGGTATGGTCATGTGCATTATCTTTGATTGTGGCAAAGATTTTCCTGACCTCCCTTTTGTCAATGTCGAAATTACGGTGGTAAAAGTAGGCTCCCTCATTTATGGCGAAGCTGTCGAAATATGCTTGTTCTTTATCTGTCATTTACGTAGCAATATTATGGTTCTTCTTGGATTTTTTACAAAGATAATAAAAAATACATTATGATTGTTATTTATTTTATATGTTATATAACATATACTTTAATAATCAACCGTACTGATCTCACGGGCTATATTGAAGTAAATATTATCAATACAATACATTAAATCAGACAAAACCGAAAAACTCATAAATCATTACCAACAAAATAAGGGTAAAACAATAGTCTAAGAGTATATGAACATAATTCATAATTAAAGATAATCAAATCAAATTTAATAAATGCCTTTTGATATAAGAAAAAAATTTTGTATCTTTGCATTTGCTAATATCCGAATCAAGAAAAATGACACCTGAAACAATACATACCAGAGTCGTCCCCACACTGCAAGCCGCATTGTGGACGATTGCACTATTCATTGGAACAGTAAGCTTTCAGACCATTGGCAACCCTGTTCTTGTGAAGTTGATCAATGTGTTCATAATCTTTCTGGTGTTCATCTGGGAATCGGCGATTATGTTTCTTGACATAAAGAACGCCAATCCCAGTAAAAACTTCGATGGAGAGGTTTTGGGAATCAATTCCAAACTGTTCTTCATCATTCCGGTTCCCTTTATTGTAGGAGTGCTCTATTACGCATATCCGGATATGAACATACTGTTTTATCTTCTATTGCCAATAATGGGATGGATAAAGTGGGAATGCTCATCGTTCGCCAACAATATACATACCCACTTTGTTGATATTAAACCAACCTTTATTCCAAACAAGATAAATGAATGATATGATTACAACTATAACTTCCGGAGTTTTTTCATTCCTGAATGGCTCTGCTCTTCCGGTGCTATTGGCATCCGGAGGCATCATTTATTTTGGATGGACCTATTATAGGGCAAATAAGGTTGCAAACCGGAACCGAAAGAATGTACAGCAAGAAATAGTGAACCGAGCAACAATAGTACTTCCTAAAAAGGATTATTATGTGGCGTGCGCCGGGAGCAAGGAATCGGACGCTTGTACTAAAGTCTCCGCCATGGACATCCAACTATGCAACTTCTGTGATGCTGATGGCCAACCCTTGAATCTCTCTTTGTATAATTGTTATGTCGTGCATGGCGATTCAATGAAGTATGCCGGTATCAACGATAATGACTTCATCCTTGTTCCAATAGATTTCAATATCAATTCGTTGGATGGACTCCCGAAGATATTAGTTATAAGGTATAGAGAGCAAAACGAGGATAAGCCATTATTCAAAGTACGCAGAGCATGGTACCGAGGCTCTATTGATGATGACCTCAAACAAATCGCAAATGAAATCATGGCCATGCCGAAGTTCAATAGACTCACCCAGCAAGAAGGATACAAAGGCTCAGAATGGATGATCCGCGACTTAAAGGGTAAGAGACTCGACGACTACAAGTCTGCATATTTCAGAGATGGCATTTGCCCAGACCAGTATAAAGATATTGTAATCTCAACGACATTTGATACAGTAAAGAAGGAAATCCATTTCTCCATCCACCCAGTTTCGCTAATTGTTGGAAAGGTAGAAGAATCTTATACGGTATAATTTGATTATCAGGGTCTTTTCTATGCCCCTATAACCAAATACGACATTACTCTAAATGAAAGCCAGATAAAGCTATACTTAGCAATATTTGGCTTTTATCGTGTTAATCAAACAATTAAAATTCACAATGATTAATCTGCTCAATATGTTTGGCAATAAAAATAAAATCAATCCAATTCATGTTTATGAATCTCTTTGGCGATGTAGGGATTTTGAATTATCCCACTTATGGCAACGCTCCATATTCTTGACAGCCTTTATTGTGCTTTCCTATACAGGATATGGATTTGTTTTAATGAGAATCTGCGACTGTCTGTTTGATAAATGTTCAACTGGTATAGGATTCATATTTCTAAATATAATAGGATTCTTGATCGCTTTATCCGGAATCGTTTTATCGGTATTCTGGATAATGATGGGAAAAGGCTCAAAAGCTTGGTATGAGAAGTATGAGAAGGCCTTGTATGATATAGAGCGTGATGACAGATTCATTACTTCAGAAGTATCTCTTTTGGATGAATCAGAACTTATGCATGGCAGTTTATCAAATGGGAACATAAATAAACGTCTCTTTTCCACTGATGGCGGCAACTATTCTCCTTCAAGGATTAACATACTAATCGGCCAATTATCAGCTATTCTATTTACATTGGCCTATGCAACTCAGACCATAATATTTGCGATCGCCCCAATTGTTACCCACCATTCGGAAACTTATGAAAACGCTATTTGGAAAGGTGTTTGCTGTGTTCTACTACTTGGAAGTGTCTGGTCGTTCTTAATTTATTCAAATATAGGAAGATCCTCGACCTGATTTAGGTAAGGAATTTTTGCTTTTGATGAAAAAATACACCAAACTTTGGCATACTATTTGTAATGGCTTAGAGTGATAACTCTATTTTTTAACTTAAAATTTGTATAGCCTATGCTAAGAGATTTACATCAGACCTTGCCCGTTGAAGGTGTTAGTGGCGAAACCTATGATCTCCATCAATTCTCTTTTGATGATTTTGATGAGATAAAAGAAGCATTTCCGAACTGTGGCGGAATATATGTATTTACTTACGCTGAGCCAGGTCAAGAACACGATCCGGTATATTGTGGGAAAACCGATGATTTCTCAACTCGGTTCAATAACCATCACAAAGAAATTTGTATTCGTAGGAATAGAGCCAATCGAATATCTCTAATGAGGGTGGATAGTGCGTTCGAAAGAGACAGAATTGAAGTTGATATCCTTGAAAACTACGATTTTCCTTGCAACACTCAACACAACTGCTAAGGAAAAATCTTAACAGTTCAAATGATTCTTGGAGCATATGGGTAGTATTTTCATACTGCCCATTATTTTTTTCCAGCGTAATAACATAGCAATGGTCATCTCTGACAATATTCATTTACCAATTAGTTTTCGATTAGACAACTGGCAATACAAGGGACAACATCGTTGGACTAATAATAAATGCGGGCTACCTACTTTGTAGTCCGCATTTACTATTGTTTAAACGCTTTTATCTATATATATATCCCATTAGATACCTGCGTAGATATGCTTGGTGTAGCGGCCACCCTGATTTGCAACAAGGCAAGGACTCACATAGAGCGAGAACTTGGCTGTGTTGGTCGAGCCTCCGGAGAATACTCCATTGACATAGACCTGATCGCTTTCGCCGGAAGTCTTCACGGTACGCTCACCATCGGCATCATACCAATAGTTGGACACGAAACCGTTGTCGTCCACTGAAAGCAGACGGTTCTCCTCGTCCCAGATGAGCTTGCGCTCACCGACACTGTTGTCCTTATGTCCGTCGTTCATCATACGGCTCGTGTTTACATATACAAGGTTTCCATTCTTGTCGTATGTATAAACGTGTCCGTTCTCTACATTGTTTCCTTCGGGAGTCTCCTCAGTGCGGTAATTAACATCCTTTACACTTTCAAGCTGGAATTTCTTGCCTTCCTCAGAACTGTAAGTATAGGAGAGGTCGTAGCCAACATTGAGAGTACCGTTGAACTGCACGTTGTCCTGCGTAAGATGCTGACGTTTGGAAGTGATGCGGTGCATGTTGTCATAGCCCATGTCAAGGGTGTAGGACGCCGATTTGCTGTCAGCCCCGATGTAAGTACCCGTAGCGGACGCAAGGCGATACAGTCCATCGTATGTGTAGCTATGCGACATCTGTCCACCAGCGTTGCCACTCTGCGGAAGCGAAGCGTGGTTTGCCACCGAAAGGACATTGCTCACCGCGTCAAACGTATAGGCGTTATCCATGATGGATGTACCACCACTGTTGACCGCGAGGTTGCTGAGACGACGGCGGTTGTCGTAGGTGTAGAAAGTCTCCGCACCGTTGCAGTATTTCAGATAGCTGCGCTGCTCAAACTTGTCATAACCCAACTTGGTGATGTAGTCATAACCGTATGACTTCTCGCCACGTACTTTTTCAAGAAGGCCCCCGAGGTTATAGGAGTAGGTTATCTTCTCCTCGTCCGGATAAATCATCTCGACAAGACGGTTATGGCTGTCATAAGTCCACTGTGTGACGTAGGTTGCGATAGCCTGATTCGGAACGATGAGGGTGCGACGAGTCTTCGTCACCTCACCCATCTTGCCGTAGAAGTATTCTATAGCGCCGGTTCCGTCCTCGCGGAGCATCAGACGACCGATACGGTTGTGGGACGCATTACGCCCACCATAGTAATACTTGACATTGTTCTCAGGGTGGTCAGGATAGTTGATACCAGTCAGAGGATGATAGTCGTAGGTATAGGTTATCATCTTTCCTTCCTCAGCCATGTTCGCGGTCTGCTTGGTAAGCACGTTGCCGAGCGCATCGTAAGTGAACGAGGTAATTCCGCTTGCGGGATGGTTGACCTCCGTGCGGCGGTCTCCCATGTCGTAGGTGGAAAGGGTCTGGTTGCCCTCGGTATCGGTGACTCTTACAAGTCGCTGGATACCGTCATACTCAAACAAAGTAGTAATAATGCCGTCCGGTCCGCTTAGTTGTTCAGACTTGACAGTCTTGCCGCTACCGTTGGTATAGGTTGCCTGACTATTGCCAAGAGCATCAGTCACAGTGGAAACGAGGCTGTTGGAGCTTATCTCGACAGAATAATCCATGGTAGTCTCCGAGTTATCCGGGAGCTTCACGCTCAATGCACGGTCAAGCACGTCGTATGCCGTGATTGTCGGTGTCTCTGTATCAAACGAAGTGTTGAACGATGTCTTTGAGCCTGTACCTTCGGTTACAGGATAGTAAGCCTTGGCGACACGACCAAATGCGTCATAGATGTTGCGTCCGCTAACAATCATAACCGTCTGGTCAGATGCGCCAGAACCCTTGGAAGCAGTCGTTACAACACCGTCCTTCTTGACCTGCACAGGTCGTCCGAAGCCGTCAACGAAAGTGACTGTCTCAAGGTCATCGCCCGGATGCTGGATGTCATAATGCTTGGTGACGGCATAAGCGGGAGCGGATATGCCGGTTTCACCGCACTCAGCCTTTGGCTTATACTCAAACGCTATGATATATGGAACACCTGTCGAAAGTTCGTTAGGCCCGCGCACTTTGGTGACACGGCCCATGTTGTCAATCACTGTCTCGTAGTAGAAATTGTTAAGGTCACGGCGTTCAAGTGCGATACCATAACGATAATCGAAATTACCGGCTTCACTGCGATAACCCCAAGCGTCGTCGATACGCTCGACATACATATTCATCTCCGGCTCGTAGCGGTACTTGTACCACATACGCTGTCCTGTGGCATTCGCCGGAAGCGTCTTCTGCGTGATGTTGCCGTAACGGTCATACTTGTAGTCAGTGACTGCCGTTCCGTTGCCAAGCTGCTGTGAAACCTGAGTGAGATGGTTGGGATATTTTGTATCGTAGGTTGCCGACACATTATGATACATAGTGCCGTCACCTCCGGTAACAACAACATTAGTCGGAAGTCCGAAGATGTGCTTGCCCTTGTTGGAGGTGTACTGAATGCCGGTAGCATAGTCGTATGCACCGCTACCGTTGCTGCCGAGTGTACCCTTGTCGCTGTAACGGTATGATTTGAGCTCACCGTGGTAGCCGTTGAGATAATACTCGTTCCATGCCTCGGAAATGGTCACACCAGAAGATGCACCCTCATATTGTATGTTGGCTGTATAACGCAAGGGTACAAATGCGGAAGCACGGTCGCTGTAAATCACGTCTTTCTGAACGAAAGAGTAATCATCGGCATTAGCGGTCACACTGTAAGCGTCATACTCGTTTACGGTTTCGGTGAACTTGTTGCCCGAAGCATCGGTGACGTAAGAGGCCACAAGGTTGCCGGATGCGTAGTAGTTATCCACGGCAAATTCCTGAACAGCCTGACGGTAAACGTCACCGCCGTTTTCGGTGTCAAGGCTCTTTGTGATGACCTTGCCGAAGCCGAGGAAGTCGCGTTCATGGCGGTCTCGATTTCCGTCAGCATATTCAAACGCGGTCTTCATCAGCGGGCCGTCATCATGGATGCCGTCGTCAACAGTCAGTGCAGACATGACCCACTTGCCACCGGGGAGTCCATAGGTCGGAGTAGAGTGTGCATAGTCAAGTTCAAAGCGTCCACCGATTGAATTGGTGACAGATTTGAGCATATTGGTACGACCGATAGCCGACCGGGTGACTTTCAGCTCGCTCTCCTTGTCGGATTCCACGATGTCCAAATAACCGTCACCGTCAACATCCTGAAGACTATATTCTGTCCTGTTGATGCTATGCGCCGTTGATACGCCGGGGTTTATAGATATTTTGATCGGGATTACTTTAGGCACAATGTTCACTGTGAATGAAACATTCATACCTTCGGAAGTAGAAGCCGATTCTGTCAATGCCTTAGCACCTTTCCAAACAAAGGGTGTATCAAACCCTACGCCCGTATTGAGTGCAACCATTACATCATCTCCCGATTTCCAAACCTTGTCTGGTAAACCGTCAGAATTGATGTCAGTTAGATTGTACAGTTCTCCATTTGTGGAAGTAACTATATTAACTCCTCCCGCAAAACTTCCGGAACCCCAGTTGAATCCTTGACTGACACCACCGCCGACACTTGCTGTAAAAGACGTTCCTTTACCACCTTGGATGCGGTCGATATCCCAGTCTATTGGCTCTGAGAAATAGTAACCGAAATTAATACGTACCTTGTTACCGGACACTATTTTGTCAGGGAGTCCATCGCCATTTACATCAACAAAACTTTCAGTGCTCCAGTCTTCGTTGGATGGTGCAAGACTAAGAGAACCGTTGATGCTGCCTTTCGCCTTGTTGTTCGAGCCTTCGTTTGCCGCATGTGCTCTGGCTTTCGATATTGACGCGAAAACCCCGACAATAGGATCGCTGCCAAGTGCATAGGCTTTTGATTTGCTTTCACCACGGTTGCTTCCGATGCCATTGTATTGCTCTCCGCTAATGCCTCCCTGATGATTGGTGTACTGAACCTTGCCTCCGGCTACAATGTCGGGATACCCATCACCGTTGAGGTCAATCATCATGAATTTTGTTTCATTGGAGCCTTCGGCATCGTTAAAAGTGACAACAAGACCAGCCTGCTTGACAGTATTTTTGGTAAATGTCTTCTGCACAATAGCCGCTGCTCCTGTCCCCTGAATATGTTCACCTTCCAGCCCGGCAATGTCACCAATGTTATCAAGCGGATTGGTAAGTATCACATCAAGTTCGGTAAGACGGGCAGTTCCCATTTTTTCGGTAGTGATAAATACTTCCTCTCTTTGGCCTTGCAGACGGTCAAGCCTGTTTAGGTCGGGACTCATGGGAACAAACGCCATCGTCAGAGGATCAATCTGTGCATTTTCATCTTCCGGAAGTTTCAACAAAGACTCGTCTATGGGCCGAGAATACCTGTTTTCAGCAGCATTATACACGAAGCCGCCCCATCCACGGTAAAGGTGTCCGAAGCCGGCAGGCTCATTAACCGCATACAGATTAGCATCCACAGACTGTGCCAACAGCATGGATGGGGATTTCACCTGAACCGCTGCATTGGATATAGCATCGGCAATCAGGCAGTCGTCAGAGAATAACTCAAACCATATTTTGTCATTGCCTATGTCAGATTTCAGGATCGAGATGGAATCATTATTGATAATACCACCATTTACCGCAAATGACTTTTTGCCGAGCAAGCGGTCTGTAGTCTTCACGGTAAGCGTGACTTTACCGCTGTATGAAGCGTTACCAAAGGTAACGGATGGCTTGACATGGATCACTGTATCGGAGGAAGCTATCGGCCTATACGATGCTGCATTTGTGATATGATTGGCATACACGGTGTAATCCGGACAGACCGCTCTTGATTGCAACATTCCTGTTGAATCATTATAATTAACAACAGGCGACCATTTCACAGCGTCC
This sequence comes from uncultured Bacteroides sp., assembly GCA_964546885.1. Classification (GTDB taxonomy): domain Bacteria; phylum Bacteroidota; class Bacteroidia; order Bacteroidales; family Muribaculaceae; genus CAG-873. The sequence continues at coordinate 14,084 of CAZJKZ010000028.1, read as the reverse complement.
CATCGGACATTGGATTCCGCGGATACGACGAAACGGAAATTGGTGAGTCCATCATTATTGGGTATTGACAGTGACAAATCATCGTCAAAACTTTCATTCCACGGCATTGTCTTGGTATATACCGTTTTCTCCACATAGGATGGGTTGTCGTTACCATTTACATCTTTATGATCATTCGACCCTATTATGACAAGTGTCACATCATCAGTAGTTTCCGGTTTTGTGAATCTGCCGGATACTCCGATTGTCTGATTACCTTTGTCCACTCCTAAAGAGGTGGTTGCAAAGTAAAGAGCACCCTCTTCCGGCTTGTATGTAGTGGAGGAATAACCATTTGGCATTATCTCCTCATCTCCTGTATATGTGATTACAGGATTCCATGCCACTTCGTCAAACGCTCCGTTACTCATTTCCTCATTACCAGACTGAACGCGGAAATAAATACGGTCACCTTTGTTAACGGATATATTCTGTGCGGAAGCTTCGTGTGCAGAACTATCGCCTTTCGATATTGACTTGCTCCATACCTCGGAACTTCCTTTCTGGATTGCGACACGCACACCATCGGCTTTAGCATATTCTTCCTCATCATAGTCCCCTTCAGGAGTAATCAGGGCAACTGTCCCGCTTACACTGACAATCCCAGCTCTTGGAGCGACCCAGACTCTCACAGCATCCTCCATAGGGGATGTTCTGAGTAATTCCGATTGCTCTTCCTCGCTAACTTCCCCGACAGAGATATCGATGTTCTTGGGATCATAAATAATAGGACTAGGGGTATGGGCACTGCTCAAAGTAAATGTCGGAATGGCATTGCCCTGCTGGTCATACTCTATATGGTTGAAATAAACCTTGCCGTTAGACACAAGGTCAACAAGTCCGTCCCCGTTAATATCCGAGAAATATTCCTTGATATTAGTTGTTGTGGACGAAAAATCAATACCAACAGTAGCCGCTATATAATTCCATCCAGCCTTTACGTCCGGTCCTCCGGAATAAGTATTGCTGCTTACTGTTGAAAAACTGGATATTCCTTTTACCTTGATAGGGTCACCATAGCTTATTTCTCCGGATTCGAAATCGCGCATTTGTGGACGATAATACACCGAATTACCACTACGATAGACCTTGTCAGGAAGTCCGTCACCATTGAGGTCGATAAATGTGGAAAGACCTTTGGATTTGTCATTGGAATAATTGAAACCTCCACCAGCGGTGCCAGTTGTAGATGTTCCCTGATCATCATACCCGACACCTGCATAAAAGGAACCACCTATTGAGGTACTTGTGGATCCACCGAGAGCCGATGGCTTGTCGCTGAACTTATCAATTCCCTGCAACGGATTGATGAAACCTGTATCGAGGCCGTCATTGTGGGTGTTCCATGTCTCTGATTCGGAGTTGAAAGGCACGTAGCCATTGCCGGACTGAACATCATCGTAGTAGTCGAAAGTCTGGAAGGCAAACTCATTGCCGCTGTCGTCATACTGGCGGACGCTTTCAAGCATATCCTTATGGAAAGCTCCATCAACATAAGAGAAGGCATAACTGCGTAGCTCCTCGCCCATGAAGTCAATCTGTACTTTCTCCAGCAGACGATAAGATGAGGTAAGATAGCCATAGCGGGCATTGTTGGTCTTCTGCCGCTTTGACTTATTGCCGGAGAAAGTAACGACTGTATGAGGTCCGTCACCCTCTGCATTCCCGGCTGTTACCTTTGAAAGGTATATTGCCTTGGCTACAAGACCTCCACGAACAGGCTCATCAACAGTTTCATATTCATATTCAATCCAGTCTCCGTGGGTTTCCTCCACACGGCGCAGCTTCCACTCGGAAATTACCTCGCGTGTATTGCCGCTGATGTCGGTTATCGTGCCTTTGAGAACAGCACCATCACCACCATAGGTGTACACCACGCCCTGTTTGTCGGTGACTTCCCAATAATAATTGGCCGGGCTGTCGCCTTTACGGATGATGCGCGAGAAGTCTCCGCCCTGACGTGTATAGAACTGACGGTCAGTCTTACGGGCGATTCTGTCACCACGATGGGCGACGCTCATCGCGCCATTGTCATCCATAGTGGAGAGCATCGCGCCGGAGAGCGAATATGTCTCGGTCTCCTCCTCCAAGTTGTAACGGGGAACACCCCAGCGGGTGTCAAGCGATATTGACGGAACGGAAAGATCCCATCCATGACCGAGCCAGCCGTTCCCTCCGTCGCTGTTATAGCTTATGCCAAGAGAGGGAGCCATGCCGTTACGGGCAGGAGGCACCTCGAAAGCATACTGGAGATTGGCTGAGCCACGGTTATTTGCACTCGGAGGTGCTATGATGTTGAGTTTGGCAGTCGGGTCAGCGGCCTTGATGTCGTTCATCATGGTCGGTGCGAAGCCTTCTGTCTCCGGTGATTCGGGTGCCTGTATCACACCATTGATCATGTCGGTGAAGTGGGTGGTCCTCGACTCCACATAAGCCAGTTCCTTATTCACGTTCACTCGTTCAAGAGCAACCCAGTGGCCTTCCTCAATATCATAGTAGAACGTGCGTATGTCGTCTTCAGTGTAACCGCTCGGGATTCGCGTGCGGTCGTAGCCGAGCCTCACTGTGGCGCCGGCATCGGAGAAATGGGTGCCATGAGGCAGGAAGCGGTATCCCTCTCCCTGTGCCGTGACATTAGTCATGGCGAAGTCAAGCTCCGGCATGTCATCTTCGCCGAGTACGGACACCGAAAGCTCGGTGTCTCTCAGGAGAGTGCCTCCGGAAAAGGAGATGGCGCCGCCCGCAACCGCGAGACTGTCCGCTTGTCCCTTGCGGAATGATCCTTTTACTGACTCCCCGTCGGGTATGCGCGAGTATCTGTCCACACCACTGCCAGAGGTATGGAGTTTCGCTGATGAGGTTGATGAATTGTTTGTCTGGACTGTTTTTTCCTGCCGAGGGGAGGAAATAACGCTTTCGCTGACTCTATTGCCCGGAGGTGCCTCCGAGTGGTCAGTCACTATGCTTGTACCGTTGCTGTCCGTGGAGGACACTGCCCCTGCGGAAGACCCAGAAAGGAGCCATGCACACGAGCCTACGACCACAGAGAGTATGGCAAAGGCAACGGCTATGGAATATGACCGTTTCATAATTAGAGTTATTATATTGGAAATGTGATGTTTATTAGTTTGCTATGATTTTTTGTGTATGCTCACCGTCGGAGGTAATCGCCTTGACGATATATACACCCTGCGAGGGAACCGTAAAGCGCTTGGTCTTGATGTTGTCTCCTTCCATCTCGCCTTGGAATACAAGCCGTCCTGAGGTATCGAATACCATCAGTGTCGCTGGTCCATATTTCTCACGTTCAAGAACAGCGTCGAACACGTTTGCCGTACCATCTTCCGAACGTACGGAAAGCTGGCTGTTGATCTCTTCGAGGTCAGCATCATGGTTGTCGTGGTCTGTCTCAGCTATGACAACAGGATCTTTAGGCTCAATTCCATTCGGAAGGGAAGGATCGCAACCGTTGCCGACATATACGGTATATGTGGCAGTGCTGCTCTTGGGTGTCTCTATCTGGACATTCCCGTTTATCTCGAAGTCCTCCACTGGAACACCGTTGATGGTGAGGCCTGTGATATGGGTATCGCCACGACCGTACTTGATGCACATGCGCCACAGACGCAGTGTCCAAGCACTCTTTTTCAACACTTCCTCCCTATTATGGAACCAGCGTACATATATGCCGCTGATCTTCATGCCGAGGGTGTCGCCGGGCTTGATGCTCACACCCTGCGTAAGGCTTGTATAGCCGTCAATGATGAAATATGCCTTGTCGTTGCGCACGTCATATCCCCATTGGGTTATATCCTCTGCCACTGAAGGCTCCGCGCCAATTCTATACCATGATCCTGTTTCTGTGACAGTCCACTCTACATCGCCGCCTGTAAACCTACGGTCAGTATGTGAATAGGTAGTATATAGAAGGTTGCCTTTGCCGTGGATGTCATTGCCACCGCCCTGTGTCACTGTAAGCGTATATTTCCCGGTCGTAAGATCCCCTATGTGGTGGTTGAGTCCCATGAACTGGCCACTTGCCACAATCTCATCCTTTTTCAATCCCGCTACAGAATCAGCGGTAAGGACATATTTATATATCGGGGTGCCGATATTGATTCCTATGTCTATGGCACCGTCTTTCTGGGGTGTCCCGTCCATACAGGAAGTAGGCGTCACCTCGACATCGGCCGAGATACCGTCGAAATAAGCGAATGTGAACACATCCGACCCGCTGCCGTCCGCGTCCCAAAGAATATTGTGGAATATCGTCTTGCCTCTGGAGGCGTCAGGAGATGAGCACTTCACCATCACGGTATTGTCGGAGTCAAACTTCCCTTCCCCTGTTGGATCTATGAGCATCAGGGTACGATTCCTGCTGTAATGATAGAACTCCTTATCCGGGGTCAAGTTGTGCGCAAGCTCCGCCATGTAGCCGGTCTCCACTGCACCGTTTGACCTCACAGACGTCAACAGCAGAGGGGTGGAGGTTGCATCTGCGCTGATTATGCCCTTGTATGCAGTTGACTGTCCTTCGGGCAATGTTATAGTATATGCGGCGTTGCCGGTCCCGTCTATCTGCAGCCTGACCGTGCCGTCAGAGAGCAGTACCGATATGTCTCCCCCGCTGACACCTGTCGCGATATTTGTCGTGCCCGTTTCGCCCTCCTTGATTATTCTTACGTTCCCGTCGGCGCCAATCAGATAGCCATAGGTGCATTCGGTCTCACCGGCCTCGCAGAAGCCAACCTTAAATGCCGGATGTGCGGACGGGCAGGTGAACTCAATCAGTCCGGCGTCACCCGGAAGATCAGGGGTCATTGCATTCCCGGCAGTATTTTCCCTTTGGCTTATCACATCAAGGAATCCATTGGGTGTTATGTCCATCCCTGTGCCGGTCCACCTTGCGGCTGTCGTGTCGGCCACAGTTGGGCGGTTGGTCTGAACCAGCCATGTCCGGTTCATTATATGCCACAGTGTGTCATTGGGAGATGTATATGTCGCCAATGAGCCTCCATCATCACCCCAGAAGAGGACTGTTTTGTCTGCCATTGGGTTTCCGCGTTCACGCCCCATGACAAGAAGATGGGCATCGGACGGCAGCCCGTAGGAGTTGGAGTTGTGGTAGCTGTCATTCTCAGGCAACGAAGAAAAGGCCGGGCCCTCCTCATAAGAGGTGGCTGACATAGGCTGGGAGAAATCGCCTGAACTGTTTCGTGCGATTGCCGTAACCCTGTTATGATAGATACCTGCATCATTTCTGTCCCATACAAGGTTACCGTCAGAATCAAGGTAGGAGTCATTGAGGGTGACGCCATATTTCATCGCGAGATAGCTCTCGGCCTTGCGCCTCTCACCGGGTGTGAGAATGCGGTTGTAAACGAGAAGTTCCGGAGCATATCCCTCGAATCCCTTGTTGTCGAAGCTGTTGGTGTCGAAAGGTCCGTTGAAGTGTTGGTTGGAGGCGTTGTACGCCCCTCCGATGGTGATTGTCCCTGCCGGGCCTCCCCATACCGAGGTGTTGGGACTTGCGGCACGATAGTATGTGAGGACCTTGGTGGCATGTTCCTTGAACAGGTTCTGGGGAATTGAGTCCGCACCCGTATGCCGGAGGTCCTCTCCAGCGGAGTCACCGTAATCCAGAGGATCAACAGCCCCCGGCCTGACAATCTGGTCGCTGGTGACAAGAGCCCCACCGCCATCACCACTTGCAATGCCGTATATCATGGTCTCGTCGGTGAAAGTGTACGGTGCGAACACCCCGATCAGCGTCCCCTGAATAAGGGGAGAGCGTCTGAGTTCCGTCCACTTTGGGGAATCGCCCTTTGAAAAGTCAATGGCGGGGTTGAAGTTAAGGGCCTTCACAAGACTCCGGTCCTGAGTGAAAACATAGGGTGAGCCAGTCCGTCCCTGAGCATACTGCAATACGGAATCTCCGGCGACATCGACCCATTGATACCGCCCCTGCAGGTCGGAACCTGCCGGCACGGTCTTGAACCATGCGTCAACACCCTCCACGCCTCCCGGAGACCGGGCAAGGAGCAGAAGCGTCGATAAACCGCATAGGCCTGAAAAGAGTAGAATCTTTTTCATACGCGCTTTGATTTTAGTTTATTATGTGAAACGTATTTATATGTGTATTAGAATTATATGAGGCAAAGTATCCCATCTATACTGAGAGTATTCTATCGTCTAATGCCATTCATATCGCAAACATAATCATTTCACATTACACTTGTTATCTTAATGTGATTAGCTGTGCGTATATTAACATTATTTAACTTTTTAATAATAAAAGTGAACTACTATAAATAAGTTCTTATTCTACCATGTAACCTATGTTTAAGAGGTATTTTCTGATAATTATCACGGATAATTTGTTCCTAGGAAATGAACAGTTAGTTGGATTATACAACTTGTACTTTATAATTATTATACGTTTATAATGTAGAAGTAACTAATGAAGTTCTGAAACTATCACACTTTTGGGTGATTTTTATCAAGTAATATAATATTAAATTTGTAAAAAAATATCTATGCAATCCCTTTATAGTAGAAATAGAATATATATATCGCCTAGCCAGCAGGAGATAATACGGAATACAAGAATCCTGCTAGGTGGTGCTGGCATAGGTAGCGATATAGCCGAATGCGCTTTGAGGCTTGGTTTCGAAAAGATAACCATCATTGATGGCGATAAGGTAGAATTAAGCAATCTAAACCGTCAAAACTACACAAGAGAGGACATCGGAAAATTCAAAGCGGAATCGCTTGGAATGAGACTTCTATCTATAAATCCATATGCGGATATTAGATTCCATAATGAATTCATAACCTTAGAAAACCTTGGGAGGTTAATTACCGATTGCGACATAGCAATCAATGCATTGGACTTTACGGATAGTACTCCTTTTGATTTTGACAAAAGATGTAGGGAACTGGGAATTCATGTTATTCACCCATATAATTTCGGCTGGGGTGGGATGATTTTGATAGTCTCACCAACCGGGATTCCCATTTCGTCTTTGTTCCGACATGAACCTGACTGCAAATATGAGCTTGAAATGGCCGAATATATAGACGGTTATAGTCAATTTTGGAATAAACCGGAAAATGCATGGCTACATGACGTCATAAACATCTACAAGAAAGAGGATCCTGCATTGCCAACCCCCCAACTATCAATAGGAGCATGGCTCGCATCAGCAATGACAACAAACGCTTTGGTTGAAATATCATTAGGCAGACCTGTCAAGGAATGTCCTAAGTTTTACCTCTCATCATTTTTGGGTGATCAGAACTAATCTATTTGTCCAAGTCTATATTAGTTTATAGTTTCGGGCAAAGGCAAGAGCTTCTGAAATACTCTTGACATCCAGTTTCTCGAATATGGCTCTTCGTCGGGATTTTATTGAATCCTTGGATCGGTTTACGATTTTGGCAATCTCATCCACAGTCTTGCCTTGAGCAGAAAGAAGAAGTACTTCTTTCTCTCCAACACTTAATTTCACGCCCTCCATGGTTAACCACCTGTCTAAATCCATATCGTATTTCCAGAAACTGGACTGCCCAATCTTTCTGATCTCAATATTGCCCGGCTTGTCGTGATTTGATATGGACACGTAGCATACGGCAAGCCACATGTGCCCGTTGGTATCCATCGCCAACGGCGTTAGCTTATGATTAACAAGAACCTTTTCTCCTTTATTGATGATATGGAAGTCATAGCTGATAGTGAAAAGTTCTCTATCCTCTCGTGGCTTGTTATTAAAGAATCGGAATCCGATAGAATTGATTTTTAATAGCATATTCAGTTCTTCTTTGGGAACATGTGTTGTGTAGAAGCTATAACCCAGCTTCATAACTTCCTCTGCAGTAATACCGCAAAGAAACAGCGGATTGTCCGAAACATATAGGAAGTTCATAGCGAAATAGTCAATGACATAGATGCTCTCATATGCAATCTTTGCCATTGACTTTAACGCATGAACATAATCTTGGGCTCGGGCATAATCCTCTTGGCTTATGTCAGAAGCCTTGTTTGATGAGTTGAAAAATCTGTGTCCCATATTTATTATATCGTTTTAGACTGCAAAGATAATAAATTTAGATTACATTCGTAATCTTTTTATAAATTAACATCCTTTAGGGTGAAAAAGTTCCTGCGAAGTGCTGTAAATCCAATTTCACCCTTTATGGTGATGACAGGGCAAACGCCGGCAGGTAATTTTGCAAATCAAAAACGACATGGAAAGAACTATTATAGAGACAGAGGGATACACGATAGTTGAAACTGACGGTTGCTCATTAGAAGAGATTGTAGATTTTGTGGTAAAGGAAAACTACTTACACCATCAGAAGAGCTTGCCAGCAAACATATCGGATGAAATTGCGGCACTCATAAAAGAAGAACAGCAGTTGCTTTCGGGATCAAAATTCTTTTTAGCAAGAGATAGTGATGGGCGCCTAATAGGCTGCATCAGGCTCCATCGTTGGGACAGTACAACCGATTTGCCAATAACAAAGTTTGGAATCCGTGTTGAAGAAGTCTTTCCCAAAGAGGAATATCCAAACATCTGGCATGTAGGTAGATTCGCCATTAAATCCCGCGCAAGTGATGATGCCATTCTACTTCTAAAATCATTAATGATATGCGCAATTGCTCCCATAGTAAATACGAGTTCAAGTATAATGTTGGCGGAAATTGATGCAAAGCTAATCCGTTCCCTGAGACTGATGGACATTGGATTGGCACTAATAGGCAAGCCACGTTATTATATAGGATCAGAAACATTCCCAATCTCTGCAAGAATCACTGACTTAATCCATTATTACAAAAAGTATTGCAATTTACTGACTATGAAATATTATATCAAGACTCCTCAATCAACTTTTGCCTAAGAAAAGTTATACATCAAGTTAATCACTCTTTTTGGGTGTAGGATACCTTTGGTAGGAATATAACAAAACAACAGCGGGTTATATTATGATTACCTAGTATTTAAGTACTTCAGATAAATAAATGAACATATCGAGCTCTCATAGAAAAATCAAAGATGTTCGTGTCACCCAACGCACTCAACGCCCGATTGACAGCATAGAAAAGGCTGTCAGTCGAGAAGTAACCTGCGGGTTGGTTCCACTGTCCTTCCAAAAATCTCCAGAGAGTTTCCGCTATGTTCTTCTCATCGGAAAGGTTGCAGGTATCAATCGTGAGATTGTTGACAGGGTTGCCATCCTTGTCACGCTGTACAACCTTGTCGTAACGCTCCCTGTCTGCCTTCATCCGCTTTATCGCCGTCTCGTGGTTGGCAATAGAGTGGCTCATGGTCTGAAATAAATTGAGACATATAAATAGTTATTACTATTTTCCACCCTTTGGGGTGTTTCTTGTCTTTGGGGTTAATTGTAATTTTGCGATTGGATACTAAATTTGACTATAATTCCACAGACCATACTGTATAATAGGCGCGTAACCGAAAAGCGTTAAGAAGTAGGATAAAAAATTACTAAGAGAGAGCTATGTAAAAATCAAACGTCACATTTTATTAATTCCCTATAAACAAATATGTCTTTATTGTCGACACGGCTTTTTTGTCTGATATAAAGATAATTATTATATAAGGAAATCCAAGATTGAATAATCTTATTTAAAATAACAAGAATTTAAACTTCACTAATAATGAATAATCGATTCAATTATGTTGCCATCTTAATAATGTCCTTTATTATGATTGCTTGCAACAACGAAGATGGGATCATTCCTATAAAAGGTTCAGAGGAGTCAACAGCAATAACCTATAAACTTTCTCCAGATGAAGCAGTGACAATTTTGGCAGATTTTTTATCTGCCAAAGAAGAGTATAACCAGTCACGATCTATGAGTAGTCAAGAAGAACGTAGTGTTTTGAATATCGAAGCCATTCGTAATGCATCTCTAAATTCAAGAGCTATATCCGAACCTAATATATCATTAAACATAGATACTTTATTGTATATTGTTAATTTTGAAAATGATAAGGGGTTTGCAATTGTTGCAGCTGATAAACGCACAGAACCCATCATTGCACTTGTTGACACTGGCTCATTTTCATTTGATGATTTACAAGAAGAAGTAGACGAAGGATTATTGTCGTTCATTGATGATGCCGTACAAATGGAAATAAAAGATATTATGGAATACGAGCAAACACCTCTTTCAAGAACACTTGTCACCAACGGATATACTATCAACTCATATTACCAGCCAATCCTTCATACTCGATGGACTCAAGGCGATGTATATGGAAAATATTGTCCCAACAAGCTTGCAGGTTGTGCCGTGATAGCCACTGCACAGATTTTATCGCATTTCAAAAATTTAGGTCAAGTTAATTGGTCTTACAATGGAATAGGAGGAAGTGCCATTCTTCATTGGGATAGAATAATTTCTGATTGTGACAATCACTATGGCAGACTAACTTCTTCAGATTGCTCAGTTTCAGGAGATGAGATAGCTCATCTCGTCCGATATCTTGGAATCGCGTTAGATGCTGATTATAAAGATGATTCAACAGGAGTTGGAGAATCAAAGGCTATTGACTGGTTCAATAAATGGGGCGGTTTGAAAGCAACAAAATTAAAAGATTATAATGAATCTGAGATTGTAAATGCGATTAAAATGGGAAATCCGGTTTATGGAAGAGGAAATTCCGGGAAAAAGAAATTTCTAGGTATACGTGTAGGATGGAAAGGTGGACACGCATGGGTTTTTGATGGAATGATGGTAGCTTCGAAAGATGGAAAAGCAAGTACCTTAATTCATTGCAATTGGGGATGGAACGGACGTAACAACGGTTACTATATAAGTAAAGCATTTGATACTAACGCTGGGGCAATAATATATGATAATGACGGCGATTATCAATCAAGCGGTACTTCGAATTATAAATACCATTTACAATATTCAATAATTAGCCGATAATGAGACTGTATATTATTATATACCTTTTGTTTCTTATGTTCGGATTGGAATCATGTGACATTGAAGAAAAGTTCTGTCCAATTGATTTAGAGGTAACTGGTGTATATTTAAATAATGAATATAATTTATGTTCATTTTTTGGAAACATACCATCATCTGAAAATTGTCTAACTTTTGTAGCAACTGGTAATAACTCTAAATATGGATTTTTAACCGAGTTTAGTATTGGAGATTATTTCTATCATTTTAGCGAAAATGACTACAATAGTGAAGAACGTATCGTTTCGGGAGAATGGGGTAAAATAGAATTAATTAATTCGAATCCGTATACAACTAAAGTATGGATTTCAAAAAATCACTCTTCTTCTAACCGTGAATTTAAACTCACTTTTGGTGGTGGGTATATTGTTTCGTGGATTAATATAACCCAGAAACCCAATAAAGATTAAGGGCTAATGAAAATTCTAACTTATAAAAGGGGTAGTTCATAATTAGGTTGCTCTATTATGTCTATGCTTAATTTACCCATAATAAACAATAGGCGGACCAAGAGTTTGAACTTGGTCTGCCTATTGGCAAACGTCAAATTCCGGCATACCGTGACGGAAAACGTGGTAAGTTAACAGGTAGTTGATAACAAGGCATAGGTTCTACCACCATTGAAGGTTTATGACCTTGCTCAGTATTGGTAGTCTGAACAACAGCATTTTGAGGTCAGTTCCGGTTTGACAGCAGACGGAGGTTGTTGGGATTTCTACTGCTTTACTCACTGCCGTCCTTTGCATCTTGCTTGGGTGCAAGTTCAACGGCAATTTTGCGATCGAGGCCAGCAAGTTCGGATTTGAACTGCTTTAACTCATCCTCCTACTTGCCCCATGTCTTCGCCATGATGCCTTCAAGTATAGAAACATCTGCTTTGATTTTAGCAGTGCGTTCCTCATACTGGGCGATGATACCCGGTATCTTCTCCAAGGCGTTGACAACGTTCATACAGGCGGCATGTGTGTCGCTCATGTCGATGAAGCCGTTGTTTTACTTGTCTTTGTAGTTGCCCTCAACCAAAACGGTATTACCATCTCCTTTTCGTTGGATAATACTTTTTCCAGGATTATTCATTTCGGAAATTCAGAGACCTCTACGATAAGATAGTAATGAGCATGCTTGTAAATATTGAAATATGCTATGAATGACAAACAACAAAAGCATTAGATTCCTATCTGTATCCATCTGTATCCAGCTTTTAAATTGTATTACACTCATATAAGAATCTTTCTTAGGGCACATTAGGTCTTTGTTCAAGAATATTTTTACCCTAATCGGCTCTATTGTATGTTATTCTGAAAGAACTTACTTCGACCCTTTGAACAAACTGATGTTATATTAATTATTAGCTAAAATTGAAATTAAAATGACATTTTCACCCTTTGGGGTGATGCATAGCTGCCTGAGTCTTTGTAATTTTGCAAATGGATAATAAAAGTCGACAGTAATCCACAGAACAGACTGTATAACAGGCGCGAAACCGAAAAGCGAACAAGAAGTAGGAATAATAATTAAACAACGAATATGATACTAAAAAATCACATCCTTGCTAAGGCCGTTATGTTTATGGTCTTAACAACAAGTTGCTCTCAAGAAGATAATCTCCTTAAGGAGCCAACAATCGATCCAAATACTCATAACGGACAGGAAGAGATTATTTCTCTTTCAAATGGAAATGTTGTTGAAAAACGGAATGGTTTCGTTTTTTACGAAGGGGATATTTGTCTGACCGCAGAACAATTTAATAACTTGAATAAAAGTGGAAATATCTTCGGAGAAGATGTTTCCGAGCCTTCTATAGACAGAAATATACATCCCGTAACCAATCAGCCTCTCGTCACGAGTCGTAATGTTGGAGTATATCCTACCGGCTACAATCTTTGGGCCATGGTTCGTTTTGTCTATGACAGTAACTTATCTGAATCCCAAAGAAACGCAATTAAGGTTGCTTTACTTCGTATCCAATCAAATACTAATGTTCGATTTTATAATGCGACTGGGCAGCCGACTCATGATGACAAGTATAATATAGATTATCCATATATTAATTTCAAATATGTGGGTCCTCTTGATACAAGTAGTTCTTATGTCGGTCGTATTGGAGGTAAACAAGATATAAGTCTAGCTGATTTTGCTTTTTATTCTTGGAACACTAATGTTATAGAACATGAGATTTGTCATGCTCTTGGAATGTTCCACGAACAATGCAGAAATGATAGGGATGATTACGTTACAATAAACACCTCAAATCTAACTGATAAAGGTAAGTCAAACTTTAACAAACAGACAAAGAACTACTATTATCGTGGAGCATATGACTTTAATTCGGTCATGGGATACAGCTCTTATACGTCATCGACAAGCATGGTTAAGGATACAACAAAACCCATGTATACTAAAAAAGATGGATCAACCATTAATCAAGGATATAAATTATCTGATTTAGATCGTGCATGGGTCAACTACTTCTATCTTCCTTATGTGGCACGTTCCGATACCTATTATGAGTTAGACACAGTCGTTTATGATGGTAACAACAATAAACTTTCGGAAGAACAACGGCTTCAGCTTCAAGCTCAATTAAACAATGGTAATCCAACTCCACCTGCTGGAGGTCGAATTCCTAATGAATTCTAATTACAATGATTCGGTAAAAATTAACAAATCATTGCTAATATACAAATAGAAATAGACAATAGACAGACCAAGCATTCAAGCTTGATCTGTCTATTAGGGTATAGTCAAAATCCTGAATGATGAGTCGTAAAACGTGGCGCATTTGCCGACATAGGATAATGAGGCTGAGGCTCCGCAACCATTGAGGGTTTATGACCCTGCTCAGTATTGGTAGGCTGAACGACAACGGTGTTTGAGGTTGTTTCAGTCTTGACCGCAGTCTGAGACTGTTGGGATTGCTCCTGTTTATTCTCCGTGTCGTCCTTCTCATCCTGCTTAGGAGCAAGCTCAGCGGTAATCTTGCGGTCAAGGGCTGCAAGTTCGGATTTGAGTTGCTTTAATTCATCCTCCTTGCCCCACGTCT
>CAZJKZ010000027.1:0-29396 GCA_964546885.1 uncultured Bacteroides sp. | reverse complement strand
AATGGCACGATAAATGGCACGATAAATGGCACGATAAATGGCACGATAAATGATACTGAGAAGATGATCTATAACCGTATCATTTCTTCTCCGGGTATAAGTGCGGTTGCGTTGTCTAATGAATTCGGCAAGAGTGTTAGAACTATAATGAGGATCTTGAAACGCTTGGTAGATCTCAACATTATAGAGTACCGAGGTTCTAAAAAGACAGGTGGTTATTTCAATTTGTGATAATTTGCCGCTCTATCCGACTGAAATTTTTGCAGAAAAATGTGATTATAGGATAGTAAAATTGTTATTATTATTGTATGATTGCGATTTAGTTTGTAAATTTGCAGCCAGATAAGACACAACAATGAAAATATTTTCTCCTACAGACATAAGCGAGATATTCAGATACACTATCGAACATGATGGAGTGTCAATTACAGAACTCGTCAACCGTACCGGGGCAGCCGTGGCTAAAGAAATTTCAGAGCGCTGCGATGCCGAGACAAGCGTCGTGGTATTTGCCGGATGGGGTATGAACGGCGCATTTGCTTTGGCGAGTGCTCGCTCCCTTCTCGAACAAGGCTTCTCCCCAAAGATATTTCTCTTTAATATCGGTGGAAACCGCATATGCGGCGATTGCGCCAACCAGAAAAAAATTCTGCAAAAGCGCTTCCCGAAATCGGACTTCAACGAAATCACCATAGCCTTCGATATCCCCGAGCTTGAAGAGGACTGTGTGGTGATTGACGGTCTTTTCGGCATTGATATAGACCGACCGATATCCAAGAGCTTCGGCATGCTCATACGCGCCATCAACGAATCGGGCGCGTCGGTTGTGTCAATTGAGATTCCTTCCGGGCTCTTCAGTGTGTGGAACACCAGCAACTCCATATCGCGTGACATAATCCATGCCGACCTAACACTGTGTGTAGCGTCGCCAAGTCTTTCGTTCTTCATGAATGAAAATATAGGTATAGTAGGAGAATGGAAGGTGCTTGATATCGGACTTAGCCACAGAGCTATCGCGGATACACCGTCCAATTACTACCTGGTGACTCAAAACGACGTGCGCCGTCTGCTGCGCCCTCGCCGTAAGGAATCATCAAAGGCCGACTATGGCTCCGCTCTAATATGCGCGGGCTCCTATGGCATGATGGGAGCTGCCGTGCTTGCCGCAAAAGGCTGCTTGCGCTCCGGCGTGGGACGACTCACCAGTTATGCGCCGAAATGTGGCTTCAATATACTCCAGACGGCTGTGCCATGCGCCATGTTCACTCCTGATGTGTCAGAAAACTTCATCACGCGTATATCGCCGTTGAAAGATTACAATGCTATAGCGGTAGGTCCCGGCATTGGCACTAACGATGCCACGATAGCTGCGGTAGAATCATTCCTGAAGTTCGCTACCACTAAGCGCCTTCCGCTGGTGATAGACGCTGACGCTCTCAACTGCATCGCAGCACGTCCGATACTAATGAATTATATTCCTCCCTACTCGGTGCTGACTCCACATGTCGGAGAGTTTGACCGTATTTTCGGTCAGCAGCCATCGAGCGAGGCTCGCCTGCGTCGATCAGCAGAAATCGCGGCTTACCATAATATTGTTATGTTAATAAAAGGCAGATACACGGCGATTGTGCGTTCCGACGGTAAAATATATTTCAATTCGTCGGGCACGCCAGCTCTCGCCACCCCCGGAAGCGGCGATGTTCTCACAGGTGTGATTACAGGCCTTATTGCGCAGGGATATCAGCCTGAAACAGCTGCCGTGATAGGAGCGTATGTCCATGGTAAGGCTGGAGAAATAGCAGAAAAGACCTATGGCAGCTACGGTGTCACTGCTGAAGATGTGGCCGATGCTGTGGGCAAATCATTATGCGCATTATTAAAGTGAAAATCCCTACTCGAATGAAGATCCGACCCCTAATAGCAATATTGGTTATTGCGTCGTCCATAAACGCAATGGCTCAACGCGCCACCAAACTCACGGCCTCAAAGGCCAATGATTACGGCATAGCATACTCGCTGCCGAACACCGTATTTGATATTGTGATAGAAGCTCAGTTCGTAGAGCGTCAACCCGGTGAGTTCGCAAATTACGCAAGCTTGTATCTCAATGCGTCCAAAGCCATCACAGCGCCGCAATATGCAGCTTCGGTGAAAAGTGTTACAGTGGTGCCGCGCGGTGTGCCATCTGAAGACAATCGTTGGCTAATCGACTTCAAGGGCTCAGGTATAACTTATGTGATGCTCAATGAGGCAGGTGTGCCGGTGGCGATTAATACCGAAAATTTGCCAGGCGAAGCAGCTGTGCCTGCTCTTCCAAAGGCTAAGAAGGCCGATCCCACCCCTCTGGAGACAGAAGCCGCTCAATATGCCATCACTCAGGATATGATTTCGAGTACATCAGTGGCAAAACGCGCCCAACTGGCATCACAACGCATATTCGATCTTCGCGAAATACGCAGCGACCTGATTTCGGGCAATGCCGAGAATACACCGCCCGACGGAGAGTCGATGCAGCTCATGCTAAATAATGTGGCAGCTCAGGAAGCAGCCCTCAATGCCATGTTTGTAGGCACGGAAAAGACATGGACCGACGTGAAGACAGTCACATATACTCCGATGGGTGAATCGGAAAGTGCCCCCGTGATTATTGCCCGTGTATCGCCTGTGAAAGGCATTGTCGCTCCTGAAGATCTCTCAGGATTCCCGGTGTACCTCAATTTCGAGGTGCTTACCACCGGCGAGCTTTCGACTGCGGACGGTCCGGAATCTAAGAAAGCCCCTAAAGAGGGCGTGGCTTATACTATACCCGGCACAGCTCAACTCACCATCACGTGCGACGGCACTCAGTTGTTGTCGCAAGAATATGAAGTGGCGCAACTCGGATCCACATATTTCCTTGACCCGAAACTCTTCACTGACAAGAAGAAACCCGCGTTTGTCATCTTCAATCCTCTCACGGGAGGTCTTCGCGAGGTGGGTACACTCGCACCAAAAGAATAACGAAGCCCGATTAGCAAATAGCCGTTCGGCTATTTGCTAATCAGACCTTGACGGTAGGCGTACAGCAGCTCCATAAGCTCATTTATTTGCCCCTGGATTTGCCGTCCTTTATCGGTGTCGCGCACACGCATACGATGTTCGCTTAGTTCTACTATTTCCGTGGTGCTTACGATGTCAGACCCGTTGCGCACGGCATCTTGTGCCGACGTGAAAGGTTCGTGCTTTACAAGCTGGAAACCTCGGCTGTGAAATACTAAGGTATATCCGGCCGTACCGGTGGTGTCGTGATATGCTTTGGCAAAACCGCCGTCGATTACCATCAGTTTGCCGTTGGCGCGTATAGGAGTTTCGCCTTTTGACAGGCGCACAGGCACATGCCCGTTGATAATGTGGCGGTGCTCGCCTTCCACCTGGAACTCATCTAGTATCATGTCGCACACCTCCTCACGGTTGCGTAACTTATAATAGTATCCTTTTTCCTCGTGGTGGGTGCTTTTGTCTGTAAGGAAATATCGCTCGAAAGTGGCCATTTTGGATTTGTCGAATAGAGGCGAGTCGGGTCCACACCACAAATACCAATAATAGTCGCGCGCGTAATCACGCACCTGTTTGGGCGCATCGGTGTCAAAGGCTGCACGCATGGTGTGTCCGACAGCCTTCATAAGTCCCATACCCTTATATTTTACTCCTGCCACCTCTACCTCCTTTAGATTGCCGTTGGCATCGAGAGGCATCGAAGCATGAAACAGAAGATTGGAATTGCACACCTTGTACATGCAGCCATGCGAAAGCAGACACTTGATGTGGGTGTTGAGCTTCTCGCTCACACGGAATGTGTGACGCAGTTTCTCGATCAATTCTTTTTCCTCAGTTGTGAGAGCATATGGGTCGGCGGGATCTACGGTGGGCATGAAGGTGTCACGCATCGGGTAGTCTACTCCGTCGATTCGTAGGGTGCCGCGCTCGAAATCTATATTTTGCAGCAGCAACCGGTCATTCATTCCCCATTCGGGATGAGCCATTATCATGCGTCCTTCGATTTTGAATTGAAGGATACTTATGGCCTTGTGCATACGAGCCATAAGGAGACGCGTCTTTTCGGAATATGGCGAAGAATCGTCGAGGTGTGGACCGAAACCTTCGCACGGATCGTCGCCGTATACCTCCATGGCATATGTGGTAAGCGGCACAAGGTTGAGGCCGTAGCCATCGTCAAGAGTCGCCATATTGCCGTAGCGCAGCGATAGGCGCAGGACGTTGGCGATGCATGCGTCGTTGCCTGCACAAGCCCCCATCCACAATGCGTCGTGGTTGCCCCATTGGAAATCGAAGTGAGAGTAGTTGCAGAGGGTATCCATTATTATATGTGCTCCGGGACCGCGGTCGAAGACGTCGCCGAGTATATGCAGCCTGTCGATACTTAGCCGTTGTATCACATTGCCGAGTGCCACGACAAAATCTCCTGCCTGACCGGTGGATATGATAGTCTCAATGATTCGGCGGAAGTAGGCGGTCTTGTCATAATCGCTTGGCGACTCGTGAAGCAACTCCTCTATAATATAAGCAAAAGTCTGGGGCAGAGCTTTGCGCACTTTTGATCGGGTGTATTTAGACGATACGGATCGGCACACATTTACCAGTTGCGGCAGAACGCGCGCATAGTATTCACGCATATTGGTGTCGGAAGCCACCACGATGTCGAGTTTCTGCTCCGGATAATATATTAATGTGCAGAGTTCGCGTATTTCTTCCTGAGAGAGTGTTTCGCCATAAAGCTCGGTGACCTTTCTTTTTATATTGCCTGAAGCGTTTTTCAGTATATGCCTGAAGGCTTCGTGCTCTCCGTGGAGGTCGGCAACAAAGTGTTCGGTGCCTTTAGGAAGATTGAGTATAGCTTCAAGATTAATAATCTCTGCGCTTGCGGCACTGATATCGGGATATGTTTTCGCCAGCAGTTCAAGCACTCGGCGGTCATTTTCGATTTTTTGTTGTGTTATATCCATGGCTTTTGTTTTCTCGTATCGCAAAATTATGAAAAATCTTTGCTTTCACCAAAAAAATATGATTTGTAAATACCTGTTTAAATGAAAATACTTTTGACAATCCGGAATAAATTTATAACTTTGCAATATTGACAAATTAAGATCAATCTTGAATTTTATGGATGAGAAGGTAAAATATTGGATAGAAATGTCTGATTATGATTTGTATAAATGATGGTTAATACAAAGCCTAAGTAAGGAAAAATGTGAATCGATTTTGAAATTAACGGATGAATTGAGACTATGGATAAAGAACAAGCTATAAATTTGGCAAAAAGATATAAGGCCCTACTTAATGATCACATATCTGTTAAAGCTCTGTATCTTTACGGATCGTACAGCAAAGGTAACTTTTCTGACGATAGTGATATAGACATAGCCGTTGTGGTTGATAGGCTCAATGACGACTATTTCATTGACACTCCTTTATTATGGAAATTGAGAAGGAAAATAAGTAATTTAATAGAGCCTGTACTAATGGTGTCTGATGATGGCAATCCACTATATACCGATATTGTCAAGACCGGAATATTAATTTGAGTATATTTATACAGAAAAAAGCCTTCTTCCGCTTCAACAGCGTCAGAAGGCTCAAAGACCAATAGGCTCGAGAGCCTAAAAGGAACTTTCACTAAAGTGTAGAGATTATATCATACTTACTTGTCTGTATAAAAATGACTCGTAGCTTTTAAGATGCTACCTCACGGCGGTATCCCAAAAGTTGCTTTCTTAGAAATAAACAAAAAAGAATATGCGTAAAAAATTATTAGACTAAGAAAAAGCTGGAGCATTTTGCTTATACAAAGTTAGGCAAAAATTTCCACCTAACAAAAGAAAATGTGTTAAATATCAAATATTTAACACATTTAACTAATGGGTTTGCAGGTTTTAACCAAAAAAGTTGGTTATATTGTTACGTAGGTGTTACTTGCTGCCGGTTGTGGGTAAGGTGGCGGGATTCTTAAGACCTGTGCCCGCAGAATTGCCAAGCGATGAAGCGGGCAGAGTGAGGTCGGTGCCTGTCACGCCGGGTGTGCCTTCAGCTTTGCCTGTGAAGCGAGCGTTAAGGCCAGCGATGATTTCGTCGGTGATATCAAGAGCCGGGTTGAAATATATGCCGGCGTCCTTGTAAAGTATGGCATCGTACTTCTTGTCTTTATTGTACACGTTGAGATAATTCTCGATAGAGTCGCGCAGCTCTTTCTGGAGGTTGTCCATAGTCACGGCAGCTGTCTGCTCACGCTGAGCGTACAGGCGCTGGTACTGGTCATTTTTTTTCTGCAGTTCCTTCATATCGGCCTCATAGCTTGCCTGGCTCAGATAGCCGTTGTTTTGAGCTTTCTGCTGTATCTGGTTGGCTTGGCTTTGAAGCTGGTTCTGAAGCTGTACCTGATACGACTGAAGCTCGGTCACGAGAGTCTGGGCTTTTGCAGCGATATTTTGGGCGAGGATGTAGTTTTTAGAGATAGAGTCCATCGACACATAGCGAATGTTGATGGTTGTCTCGTAAGATTCGGATGCGACGGGCGCAGCGCCGGCGTTGCCTGTGGTCTTATTCTCATTAGCACATGACGAAGCAATCAGCGCGATTACCAAAAAAAGAAGGAGTTTAGATCTATTCATTAAATTAGAAATTAGTTATAATATTTTTTGATTACTTTTGCTATGACTGTGAGCGCATGTTATGCCCCGGTTGCGCAGGGCGTCACTCTCATGAATATGTCCCGAAGGAAATTTTGCACCTTTTACAAAAAGCACCTTCACTCCGAGCATCAGAATGGCCAGAGCTATAAGAAATATCGATAAAAGAAGCGTTTGCATAAGCGTAAAAATGTTTTCGGAGTGCAAATATATAAAAGGTTTGCTAAATTTTTGCAAAATATCAATTTTATTTAGTAACTTAGACGGCGCAAAAGGGTGTTTTTAACATTCTTTGCAATTACTCCATATTTGTTAAACTTAAAATCCAACATTTATACACAAATAAATTCTACCGCTTATGACAATTAAAGATTTGCAGCCGGCACGCGTATTTGAGATCTTCGACGAGATCACACAAGTGCCCCGTCCATCAAAAAAAGAGGAAAAAATACGCCAGTATCTCCTCGACTTCGCCGCTAAGCATGGTATCGCTTCAAAGACCGATGCCGTAGGCAACGTTGTGCTGTCCGTGCCTGCCACACCCGGCCATGAGAATGCACCCACACTGATACTTCAGGGACATATGGATATGGTGTGCGAGAGCAACGACAAGAGCTTCGACTTCGAAAACTCTCCCATCAAAACTATCGTTGACGGCGAATGGATACACGCCGACGGCACTACTCTCGGCGCCGACAATGGTATTGGCGTGGCAGCTTCGCTTGCTGCACTGTCTGATCCTGATTTGGTGCATGGCCCGTTAGAGGCTCTTTTCACGGTTGATGAAGAGACCGGCATGACTGGAGCCAACAACATCGGAGAAGGAATGATCAACGGCTCGATACTGCTCAATCTCGACTCTGAGGACGATGCAGAGGTGTTTATCGGTTGCGCCGGCGGAGTGGACACTGTGGCTACTTTCACATATAAGCGCTCTGTAGCTCCCACCGATTTCCACTATTTCAAGGTGGATATATCCAATGCCCTTGGCGGCCACTCGGGCGGCGACATACATTTAGGCCGCATCAATGCCAACAAGATGCTTGCCCGCTTTGTATGGCGACTGATGCAGAAGCATGAAGTGTCGCTCTGCGAAATCGACGGCGGCAATCTGCGCAACGCTATACCTCGCGCCGCACACGCTGTGATTGGCGTACATACATCAAAGAAAGAAGAAGTTGTGGTAGAATACAACCGCTTTGTGGCTGAGGTGGAAAATGAGTACCGCGACATCGAGCCTACATTCAAGGTAGAACTCGAAAGTGTAGATCGTCCCGATTTCGCCCTTGACAATGCGACAGGCACTCGCCTTATAACCGCGCTCTTCTGCGCCCCTCACGGAGTGGTGTCAATGAGCCGCGCCCTTGAAGGTCTTGTAGAGACATCCACCAACCTCGCATCTGTGAAGATGGCTCCCGACAATAAGATTGTGGTGTGCACAAGCCAGCGCTCTTCAGTTGAGTCACGCAAGTGGGACATCGCTTATCAGGTTGAAGCAGTGTTCACTCTTGCCGGCGCAGAAGTAAAGCATGGCGAAGGATATCCCGGATGGGAACCTAATATGAACTCTCGCATTATGCACATTGCATCGGATGCATATGAGGAGCTCTACGGCATCAAGCCCGCCATAAAGGCTATACATGCCGGACTTGAGTGCGGTCTGTTCCTGACAAAATATCCGCATCTCGATATGGTGTCGTTCGGACCTACACTACAAGGCGTGCACTCGCCGTCTGAGCGCATGAATATTCCTGCTGTCGAGAAGTTCTGGGGACAGCTCCGCCGCATCATTGAGAAGGTGGCCGACCTCAAGGACTAACGCTATAACTGAGATTGTGCTGGCACATGCGCATGCGTCAGCACAATCTTTCTTAAATCTAATCTACGTTTCATCATTAAATACTCCACGTCAATGCGTAAATTCTTTTTTATCATATCCATTGTAATAATAGCAATAGCCTGCCGTTCGCAGCATCCGCTCGAAAGTTTGGTAATAGTAAAAACCGAGGAGGATGGAGCCAAAGGGGGCAAAACGCTTACTGATAAGGATTATAAGGAAGTGGCAAAGAAATTGGGCGTGGATGTTGCCGCTATAAAGGCAGTGGTAGATATAGAGACCGGTACGACCCATGAGGGATTTTGGACAGAGGGAAGGCCATTAATTAACTTCGACCTTTCTGTGTTTCGCAAGCGTGCGGCCGCCAATAAAGTGAACTTATCAAAAGCGCAGCAAAAATATCCCGAAATATTCCGTTCGCCCAACCGCAAAAAATACGGTTCTCAGCAGGCTGCTCAGTGGGCACGTCTTGAGCAGGCTATGAATGTGGACACAATCACAGCAATTGAAGGTACATTCTGGGGAATGTTCCAGATAGGAGGTTTTAATTATAAATTGTGCGGAACAGAATCGCAAAAGGATTTTGTTAAGAAAATGTCTGCTTCGGAGCGATCACAGCTCGATCTGTTCGCAAATTTACTAATAAGCACAGGTATGGTGAAAGATTTGCGCAAGCATGATTGGGCAAATTTCGCACGCCGCTACAACGGACCGGGGTATGCCAAACTTGGCTACCACACTCGTATGGCGAGTGCTTATGCTAAATTCAGTAAGGAGAAATAGCACGCTTACTTTATGCCTATGATGTAGCTTAGCACAATATTAAATGCTACATACACGATGAGTATAATAGCTGTCTTTTGATGCGGATGGGCCCACAGAGGCAGATTCACAAAGGGATACGCTATCACAAAGGGATAGATAAACCACGATAAATAGGCAAACCGGTTGGAATAGGCCGAGCGTATCACTAATATCCAAAAAATATTGCACAGAATATACACTACGGCAATCACTGTGTACCAACCATCGGTAACTTTCTTAATGGTGGTCACCCACCATGCCGTAACTACCGGCAGAGAGCTGTAAATGAGAAAATCCCATCTGAAACCGCTATACCTGAAAAGACTCACGTCTTGCGGAAATGAATATAACAGCATACGATTGTCAAATCCTAAGCTTGCGAATAGTGTAGGGAAGAAATTGCCTGAAAAAAGCGACAGTGGGATGCTCGCTATCCACAGGTAGATTATCGGCCTTATATCTCTTATACATAAAGTTGCGATTAAGCTTGCCGCCATCGGCAGAATAGTGCTGCGGTGAATACCAAAAGCACAAACATAGACCATTAGCGCCGGGAGCAGACGGCCTTTGAGCAGAAGCGCTATGCCTAAAAGCACTAAATGACACGCCAAACCATTGCGCAAACCGTTGATACCAAATGAGTAGAACATCAGAGACGACAGCATAAAAAGGAGAGTCACTGTTACGTCTCTCGGAGTGAGAATACAGATGGCGAAATAGGCAGAGAAAAAATAACCTAAGCTGACCACGGTAAAGAAGTCTGACGATGACATACCGGCACGCTTACAAATAAGCATGAGATACTGCCATATCCATTCGTATCGCCAGTCGGGCTCTACAGTATGGTAGTTGAAGTTGTCGTAAATACGCGCATATGATATTGTGTCGCCGAATATTACGTCAAATGGTCGGAATCCAATATAAAGGGCGAAAATAAGACATACTAAGAAGGAAAGAACATAGTCGATATTCGACGAGAGTCGGTGTTGGCCTTCAGTCTGTGCAATATAGATCATGGCGGCTCCTACGCATAAAGCCGCTACTGAGCAGATAAATATGGGGTAATAGAGCAGGGGATCCATATGTGCTTAGAGGGCGAGAATGCTACTTTTTCGGTGAGTACTCATGCTTATGGCGGGTAAAAGCTGAGTCATATTCTGATATGCCGTTGAGCACAATTGCGAGATTGCGGTAGCGTCCGTCGGCGTACCACGCCTCTATATCGCGGAGGACAGCTCTGTCTAATAAATTTGCGCGCATCACCAACAAAGTGAGATCCACATGCCGGTTGATTATTGCAGCATCAGCCACTATTTCTGCTGACGGACAGTCAATCAGTACATAGTCATAATTGTCTTTGAGAGTGTCAATCAGAGTGGAGAACGTCTCTTTATTCAGCAATTCGGTAGGGTCGCAGGGGATCTTTCCGCATGGCATTATGTCGAGACCGTCAAGACGAATTATTAGATCGAAGTACTTTGCAACATCTCCCCGAAGAAAGTCGACAACACCAATTGTCGGTTGACACATAAAGCGCGATATCATGCGCTTGCGCATATCCAGGTCTAATAAAGCCACACGCTTTTCAGTAAGAGCGATTGAGTACGCTAAATTGGCTGCGATAAACGTCTTACCCGAACCGGGATTAACAGATGTCACCATTACGACACGCCCGGCTCCACTAACGGGCGGCAATATGGACTCCAGATTTGTGCGTAGCATGCGGAAAGCCTCGTTGACCATATCGCAGCTGTTCTTCTTCACCACAAGCCAGCGCCTATTTATCTTTACTGAACTTGACCTTTTCGCTTTTGCTTTGCATACCTTGTCAAAAGGGATTTCACCTAAAAAGGGAATGCTAAGACTATCGAGATCTTTACGCCTCTTTACCTTTGTGTTCATCACATCTTTCAGTGCTATTACAAACGCCGGTATCACTAACGCTGCCAGGAAAGCTAATATATAGGTTTTTCCGGGAGTAGGGGCTATAGGAGTATCAGGACCGTGCGGTGGTTCTACCGTGCGGCAACTGTTGGCAGTGAATGTTTGCGAGAGTTCATTTTCTTCCTTCTTTTGCAGCAGGAACACATAAAGATTCTCCTTTACTTGCTTCTGCCGCTCTATCGAAGTGAGATATATTGTCTTGTGCGGAGTGTTGGCCACGGTGGCGAGTGCATTGAATCTCCGTTCGGCGGCCTTTTCATATTCGTTTTCAAGTCGCACTAATTCGTTTTCAATAGTCTGTGTAATGGTGGATTTCAGAGTCACAAGCTTTTCGTTGAGATCGCTCACTATTGGATTCTGCACTGACGAATGAGATAGATGGCTGTTGCGCTTCTGTATCACCGTATTGTACTCGGCCAGATAACTCTCTATAATAGGACTGGTTATGCCCGTATTGAGTGGCAGCGGACTGTCAGTGTGGGCGACATCGTTGATGAACGAACGCATATACTCAATCATATAGATTTGATTGTCTATTTCAGTCAGGCGATCCTCGGCCTCTTCCACACGGTATAACGCTTTTTCTCCCTGAGCTCCGGCATTAAGGGTTAGGTTTGTCGACCGGTATTGGGCGAGTGTCTCTTCTACCTCATTTAGCTCTTTTTCTATCGTTTTTATACGTTCGTTTATGAATTTGTCGGTACTTTCCGTGATTGCGCTCTGTTCGTTGACCCAGCGCAGATTGTATTCATGCACCACAGCGTCAAGTATATCCTCTGCGCGCAGGGCTGATTCGTCGGTGCAATAGATGTCGATTATAGTGGCGTCGCGGCTTCGTAGACTTGCGTCAATGTTGGATGCAAGGGTTTCTATAGCCGATGCAATGGAGCGTCGTTCCACAATAAGTCGTTCATTGGAGTCGGGCGAATATAGTGGAGTGGGAGTGATAGTTATATCGCCCAATACTGTGGAATAGCGTTTGCCTAATTTTATTGCGAAATGTCCGTCTAATGCTTGATCGTCTTTCTTAACGTCTGATATATGCACCACGCTGTCGGGCATAAGTTGGATTACGCAGCTAAAAGTGGTGTCATCCATCGGATTAAGAAATTGGAAATTCACAGGTAGGTCATTTTTGTAGACCAGAGGGTTCGTAAGCCAGCCTTCCCGTCGGTATTCCATGTCGAGCCCGAGACGGCGCACCACCTGTTTAGCCACATCCGTGGATTTGATTATCATTATCTCATTGGTCACATTCTGTGACGGCATATCTATACCCAAGTCCCTTAGTGGAGCTATTGTGACAGCCCCCTGTTCGCCGTCTTTTATCATTATTGAGGCATAGCGAAGATAGACATACGGAGATTTTTGTACATAGTAAAATGCAAAGCCAAGACATAATACGAACGAGATAATAAACCATATGTAGTGCCTGGCAAATAATTGAAGTGCATCATGCACCTTAATGGATAAATCCGGCTGGTCATGTTTGGGTATGGCATGAATACTATCGGCAGGTGCACCGTTGACTCTTACATCGCGCTTCATACTATAAAGGTAATCACTTTATAATTAGGGCTGCGACTCCTAATATCATATTTAGCAGACCTATCCAAAATATCGGTGTGCGGACTGCACTGCCGTATGCCGAAGTTTGGTCGATTTTCATGGTTGTGGGGCGTACATAGATCACATCGCCTTGTTGTAGATAGTATACTGGCGAGCTGTAAAGATTAGATGTTCGCAGAAGGTTTACTTCGTAGGGGGTCTGAATTCCGTCGATTGTGCGAAGCACAAGTATGTTGTCTCTGCGTCCGGTGACGAGAATATCCCCACACTCAGATATTGCTTCTACCAGCGTGACCACATCTCGGTTGATTTCATGGCGCCCTCCGCCTATATCCCCCACCACATAATATGCCATATCCACAAACTCTACCGCCACTATGGGATCGCGCACGAGTTTAGAAGTGAGTAGCTTGTGGCGTATAGTGTTTTGCACCTCTAATCGCGACAATCCGCTCACTTGTACACTGCCTATTACCGGCATGTCGATATTGCCGTTGTCATCTACGGTGTATGCTACTTGCTGACGGTGATAGCCGGAGGCGTTTTCGGTGGAATTTTTAATATTAAAGATATCTGCGAGTTCCTGGTCGCGGCTATGTACCGTGATGGTGAGCTTGTCTCCGTTTTTAAGGCGCAGAGGCATAGGCTCTTGAATGGCTATAGGGAGGTTGGGCTGAATATCATTGATATATACGTAATTTTCAGGTTTTGCACAGCCTGTGAGTAGTAGAAAACAGGCAATGATCGCCATAAACGTAGGTCTACTGGGTGAAGTTGATTGGAATATTCGTATTATGGCATTCATCTTATTGCCTGACAAGATTTGTTAATAAGTTAATAGTGATTGTTTGCCAGAATTTCTTCTACTTTGACTAATGTGATATTGAATTTTTCGGCGATCACATTAGACGGAATGCCCATCTCGCTCATAATCTGAACTCCTTTTGCAATACCTTCGGCTCTACCTTCCGCCCTGCCTTCGGCTCTTCCTTCGGCCCTACCTTCGGCTCTTCCTTCGGCTCGTTCTGTCATAGCGATGGCATAGTTGTCACGGTATATTTTCAGCGACTTTTCATAAGCTGAACGCTTCTCTTTGTCGAGGGCTGCTAACTTAGCAACTTCTCCAAGTCTCCGGAACACCGGATCATTCGTAAATGTGTGTGGCATTGCTTCCATTCTTTCCATGTTTTTTAAGATATACAACCATTTGTCAAGAGGATCCTCGCAATTTTCGGCATCCTTGTCCATCATTGGTATTTTGAGGAAAGTCATCCAAATACGGTCAGAAAACACCTCATGACTTTTTATGTTCATCAAACATATATCCTCACGTAATTGTTCCTTCTCCCTCTCTTTCCAATCAAAATTCATCATATATATACCGTATACCGGAGTAAGCCGATAATCCCAATTTTCTCCTTTTTTACCTTGTTTGTGGATATCGGTTGAGATATAAAAGACGGCTCTGTCTTTGAAATATGTCTGGTAACGGTTCTGCATCTCTACAATTATTTTGCCTCCGTCGGCTGTTTTGCAGTGAAGGTCATATATTAGCGCCCTGCCGTCCTTGTTTTCACTTAACATTTCTTTGTCGACAAATTCCACATCTGTAATGATGCGATGACCCTGCATAACGGCGTTAAGAAATGATAGCAAGAATTGCTTGTTTTCCTCCTGACCGAATAGATATTTAAATCCGAAGTCGGTGAGCGGATTGATATATGTGGAGGTGTTTTGTGACATAAGCATACTTTTATGTTTGATTCACAAAGATACATAATATACTTTGCATTTACAAATATTTATTGAGATTCAGTAAAAACGAGAGTTCAATAGTTAATTCGTGTTAAACTTTAGTACTATGTATTGCAAGGTATTTATATAAAGCATACCTTTGTGGCGCAAAATCACAATTAACATTACATATGAATATCGATAATGCCAAATCACAGATGCGCAAAGGGATGCTTGAATACTGTATCTTGCTGCTATTAAGTAAGCGGGCATGCTATTCTTCTGACATAATACAGCGTCTGAAGGCCGCCAACTTACTTGTAGTAGAAGGCACACTCTACCCACTCCTTACACGATTGAAGAATGACGGAGTGCTGTCATACCAATGGAGGGAAAGTACTCAAGGTCCACCTCGCAAATATTATGAACTTACCCGAGAAGGCGAGCAGACTCTTGAAGTGCTACAATCAGCATGGGACGAAATCGAAGCTACAGTAGCAATGCTCAAAGGCGCAGAAGCAGATAACTATAATAATTAACTCTTTTTTCTTTAAGATATTAGTCTGAAACTATCTAAAAAATGAAACGCAACATTACAATAAATCTCAACGGTCGACTTTATCATATTGATGAGGATGCTTATGCAGTGCTTAGTCAATACACCACATCTCTTCACTCATATTTCAAAAACCAAGAGGGCGGTGAAGAAATAGTGAAGGATATAGAGGGAAGAATCAGCGAACTCTTCGATGAACTGAGAGCTTCCGGTATAGAAGCTATAACGATCGAGCATGTGCAGGTTATAATATCGCGTATAGGCGAACTGAGTGATCTTACTGATGGCGAAACTGTGGACGAACAAGCTAATGACTGTAAGACGCCTCCACCGCCTTTCCCCGGCGACAATGACCTTTTTACCAAGATACAAAATCTTGTTAATAAGTGGTTTGATCATTTGAAGGGGCGTCGTTTCTACCGTGATAAAAGTAACGCAATGCTGGCAGGTGTATTAAGCGGGTGTGCCAATTATTTCGGAGGAACACCCTTTGCGTGGCGCTTGTGTTTTGTGTTATTGTTGTTGTTCATGTGCTTGGTGAACTTCTGGCCTACATTTTTTCTGGTATCATTTATATATGTGATAGTGGCCATACTTGCTCCTGAGGCAGTGACACCCGATCAGCGTCTTAAAATGAAGGGGATAAAGATAACACCGCAGAATCTCGCTAATGAGGTGACTTCAGAAGCTGCCGTTCCGCCTCCTTATTCGCCTTCGATTCAGGAACGTACGACGGGGGGATTAGGATTATCAGCAACTACCGTACTGTCAAAATTATTTCATGGAATTATACTACTATTAGGAATAGGAGTACTTTTCATTGCCGCTATAATGTTTTGTGGGTTGGTAGCGTTCCTTTTTTCTCGTGACTATATGATGGACATAATGTTTGACAGATACTTTAATGTTATGCTTGGCCATCTTGTGGCATTATGGACTTGTGGAATAAGTATTTTTCTTACAGCGCTGATTGCAGGCTATGGTTTGTTCAGATATGGTATCAGCGGTTTTACGAGTGTACGTTCAATGGGCACTATGCCGGCCATATTATGGTTGATAACTTTGGTCATATGTATTTCAGGCATTGTGGCTTCATGTGTTGAAATAGCAGGAGTACTTCCCTGATTTCTAATATAAAGGTGGTTAATAATTGGAGTATAGGCGTAAACTTTTGCTTATTTTGCTAAAGTTTACGCCTATACTCCAAACTATACTAATGTTCTGGATTAATTATATCCTTTATTTTGTACGTAAAGACCGGGTACATAGTAAAGCTGGTTGTAGGGTACAGGATAAAACTCATTCTTACCTGCGGTATAGTGCGCATCCTGATAGTACTGTCCGTATCTAACACCGTCATAGGTGAAATCTTTGGCTTTTTCGAAATATGCGTTAAGTACGGTTGACGCGATACCCCAGCGGCGGAGATCGAAATAGCGGCTGCTCTCCATCGCCATCTCCAGACGACGCTCCCAACGCAGACGTGTGCGAGCTTTATCCTTATCGCTGAAATCCGATGAAGGATACAGGGCTATATCGCAATAGTCTTTAGCGTAAGCGATGTGCTTGTCAATTGAGTTGGCTGCGCGCTTACGTATGTCGTTTATAATGCCTCTTGCCTCCTCAAGTTGGCCAAGCTCTATTAAAGCTTCAGCACGCATTAGCATTACATCTGTATAGCGGAATACGTAGTCATTCATTGCAAAAGCCTGCCATGAACCTTCGAATGTCTCTCCGCCACTGCGCTGCGGCACCTCTTTCAGAGAAGTATAGTAGCCATAGGTGTTTGGAGTACGAGAATTACCGGTAGTCATCATATATTCCTCCTCATACTTATAGGGGAACGAGGGCATGCCTACAGTGTGGAACAAGCGTGGATCCCATTTCTGATCCGAGGCAACTCCGTTGACAGGATATTCGTTAGTGTCGTCATAAGCGTCAAACAGTGGCAGACCATCTTTGGTCTTATAGGCATTGACAAGGTCTTGCGACGGCTTGTGGAAATCCCATCCGCATGACCACATACCCCAGCAGCCGTTAAGCATATTTGACCAGTTTGCACGACCGAAGCGAGTGTTGTCTTCAGTATACTGCGAGGTCTGCACGGCAAACACCGATTCAGAGCTGTTCTTATATTCGGGAAGGAAAATATCGCCGAAATCAGCGAGATAATCATATTTGGAGTTCTTTACCACCTCAGTGTATTTTACTACCTCCTTCATATAATCTTCGTTGATAAATCCAACACCGTCGGTGGCCTCATAGCCATCGCCCCATGCAAGAGTAAGATAGCATTTAGCGAGATAAGCCGCTGCTGCGATGCGGTTGGCTCTGCCGCCGCCGTCAGTCACCTCTTCAGGAAGTGCGTTGTACGCAAGTTGGAATTCATTAATCACTTTATTGAACAGCTCATTATAGGAGAATTGATTGTTAGGAGTCTTTTCCTGTAAATTGTTGTTGAATACCTCCACATCAATCCAAGGAATCTGACGGAACATGGTGAGCAATTTAAAATAGCTGTGGCCGCGTAAGAAGTGCACCTCTCCCACACGCTGAGCTGCCGTCTTTTCGCCCAAAACCTCGACACCGGATTTTTCAAGGGCTACCAAAGCTCTGTTGCAGCGAGAAATATTGCAGTACAGACGGTACCACAGTTCGTCAAGTTCGCCGGGTGTGGAGGTCAGAGTTGACCATATTTCCATAGGATGATATCCTGTGTCAGTTGTGCCGCCGCCACCTTTAAGGCAGTCGTCTGAACCGAGGTCACCGTAGGGCCAGAGATTGAAGGGATAACTGAACCAGCAGTCGCCAAGCGATGCATAAGCTGCGTTCACCATTTTGTCGGGTTGTGAATAGGCGAGGTCGCCGTCCACTACTCCTGTGGGGGGCACGTCAATAAAGTCGTTGCATGCTGTCAGCCCCAGTGCGATAGAAGAAAGAAGAAATATCTTAGTAGATTTCATGATTGTTTGATAATTAAGAGTTAATACTCATTTAGAAGTCGACCTGTACGCCAAAAGACACTGAGGTAGGGATAGGATATGCCCAATTGGGGTTTTCAGGATCTGTGCATGTAAGGCTGCTGCTCTTGATTGTGAGTAGATTCTGGCCGGAAACGTAGACACGCGCTCTGCTCATGCGTAGTGATGAAAGAATCTTTGAGGGCAGATTGTAGCCAAGCTGGAGTGTACGGAGTTTTCCATACGATCCGTTTTCAACGAAGTAAGAAGAAGTGCGGCCTTCATCACCTCTGTTGTTTGTAGTCAGCATAGGTATTGTCGAAGAAGTGTTGACCTTAGGCAACCATGCGTTAAGTACTCGTACACCCTTGTTGCTGCCTGCATCGGTTACGCTCCAGAAGTCGTTTTGGAATTTCTGGTTGTTGTACACATCCTGACCAAGTACACCTTGCCAGAACATCTGTAAATCAAAGTTCTTATATGAAAGTTCTAAATTAAGACCGAAAGAGAGATCGGGTACAGGATTGAAAATCCAGGTCTGGTCGTCAGGAGTGATCTTTCCGTCGCCTGTGATATCAGCATATTTCATACCGCCGACTCTGGCGTTATCCTGGCCTGATTTGTCTACTTCTTCCTGATTCTGGAATATGCCGTCGAACACATATCCTACGATTGATCCATAAGGCTGTTTTGCCTCAACAAGGTTCTGAGTGGTAGTGTGTGCGTATGATCCGGTAGTGGTGGAAGGAAGGTATGTCACCTTATTGCGGAAGAAGTCAAAATTAAGTGATGCACGGTAGCCAAGACCACAAGAGAGATCATCGCGCCATCCGATTTGCATTTCCATACCCCAGTTGCGCAGAGACGGGCCGTTAAGCCATGATGCACCGCCTTCACCCATTGAGCCAAGATAAGCAGGGGTAATGAGCATATCCTTTACATCCTTGATGTAAGCATCAACTGATCCTGTCAAGCGATTGCCTAAGAAACCGAAATCAACACCGGCATTGTACTGGATGGTAGATTCCCATTTCAGGTTGGGGTTGGCTGTCTGGCTTGCATAGTATCCTGAGGGGAATATACCGCTTTGCTGTAGCAGCAAGTCATAGGCAGTAGATGTCACGCGGTCGCTGCCATAATCGGCAATATAGAGTGCGTAGCGGGCTGTGTTCGAAATAGCCTGATTACCGGTCTTACCCCAAGAAAGTCTTATTTTCAAATCATTCAGCCAATGCTTTTTGATATTTTCTGATATTCTGTATCCGATGGTGGCTGCCGGGAATGTACCGTATCGGTTATTGCTGCCGAATCTTGATGAACCATCGTGACGTATAGTAAATGAAGCGAGTAAAAGATTTTTCCAGCTATAGTCCACCTTTCCAAAGAAAGATACCAAAGCATAGGCCGATTTGTTACCGGTGGCACGCTCAATACCGGATGATGCGTCAGGATACATATAGTCGGGTGTCTCTATATCATAATTCTCATTATATCCCGAGAAGTCAATGCGGCTCTGTTTGAACATCTCCATACCACCGAGTACTGTGAACACGTGATCATTGTTCAGGGTGAAGTTATAATTGGCTGTGTTGGTCCATGTCCATTTTGAATCGTTGGCTTGAGATAGGGTGGTGGAGTTGGTATCGTTATTTACAATATCGCTGTGGAAGGTGTAATTGTAAGAGTGGATAAATGCGGCATCGTAATCAAGACCAAAATTAGATCTGAGGAGGAGGCCTTTTATAGGTTTGATGTCAATATAAGCGTTGCCAAACAGGCGCCAAATATTCAAGGCATTGTCACGGTTGAAAGCAAGTTCACGCAGAGGGTTCTGACGGTCGGCCATACTTCCTACCGGGCCGGCGTAAGTCACGCCGTCAATCTCATATACAGGTATTGACGATGGCATTTTGAGCGCATTCTCCAAAGGCTGGCAATCCACCTGATCAGTGTAGGTGAGTGTGAAATTTTCTCCTACTGTCACAATCGGCGAGATATTGAATGAAGAGTTGATACGTGCGGAGATATTCTCGAAGTTGGTATATTTCAAAATACCCTCGTTCTTGCGATAGCCTAAAGAGAAAAGTACCGAGCTTTTATCGTTGGCTGATGATACAGATGCGTCGTAGCTCTGCGAAAAACCTGTGCGCGAAATTTCATCGAGCCAGTCGGTATCCGACATTAGCATTGTACGCTTTGCGTTGATATACCCGTCATAAAATCCGTTTACAGTATAGTGATTGTAATTTCCGGTGGCTATATCATACACTGATATGGGGTAACCTGAAGATGCATTTAAATTAAGTCCATAGCTTGATGCGTAGGCTGCCGGATCAAGGCCGTCATTGAGGGCTGCCTGAGCCATTGCTGTGGCGTATTGAGGAGTGTTAAGCAATTTCATCTTTGATTGTGATGAATAGAATTGAGCTGTAAGGTTGGCTGACAGACTTACGTTGACTTTCTTGTCTTCGGAAGCTTTACCTTTTTTTGTGGTTATGATTACAACGCCG
The DNA here is from genome assembly GCA_964546885.1 of uncultured Bacteroides sp. Lineage (GTDB taxonomy): Bacteria > Bacteroidota > Bacteroidia > Bacteroidales > Muribaculaceae > CAG-873. The sequence continues at coordinate 8,799 of CAZJKZ010000027.1, read as the reverse complement.
TTGGCAGCACGCGAACCATATATAGAAGCGGAAGCGGCATCTTTGAGTACCTGCATACTTTCGATATCATTCATGTTGAGAGAATTGAGAGAGGCTGTAGTGGGCACACCGTCAATTACGAAAAGAGGATCCTGAGAAGCGTTGAATGAGCCGATACCGCGGATGCGTACAGAACCTGTACCGCTTGGCGAACCGTTGGCTGTCACAGTCATTCCCGGAACTTTACCTTGAAGGGCACGCATTGGGTCAGTGTCAGAAGATGTCTCAAATGTTTTGGTTGATACTACAGACACAGAACCTGTAAGGTCTGCTTTCTTCATTGTCTGGTAACCTACCACCACAACTTCGTCCAGAAGTTCGGAGTCTTCGGAGAGTTCGATTGTCATTTCCGGCTTTGCGTCGAATGTCGCTGTCTGGTAGCCAACATAGCTGACAGTAAGCTTAGAGTTTTCAGGTACTTTAATAGTAAAATTTCCATCGATATCAGTAGTGACACCTGTATTAAGAATGTCAGAGTGTACTGATGCGCCGATTAACGGCTCTCCGTCAGTCTTTGAGACCACGGTGCCGTGCACTGTGATGTCCTGGGCTAAAGAGGCAAATGCCACCATCAATGCCAGCAGAAACGTGAATAGAGGTTTTGTCATGATGTATAATTTTTAAGTTGTAAATTTTGCAGTGAATGGCTTGTGTTTGTTTCACGATGCAAAATTAGCAACCAATTAATATCAAGACATATAATGTATGTTTCATCTATTGTCAGATATCGTGCATGCAACAATATTGACAGAAGATGCAACATTTTTACCCTATTTTTGATGTGCGGTGCTGGGTGTCGGACGGCGATTCGTTGAAATATTCTTTATAGCACTTCGTGAAATAGCTTGGAGAGGAGAATCCCACAGTGTAGCATACTTCTGATACGGATGTATCGGTGGTCTTAAGCAGTGTCGAAGCGCGCTTAAGTCGGATGTTACGTAGCATCTCGGTAGGCGAATAGTTGGTGAGTGCTTTTATCTTGCGGTACATCTGCACGCGGCTTAATCCTAATTTGTCGGCTATGTCCTCTACCGTGAGCTCAGAGTTGCTCATATTTGCCTCCACTACATCTACGAATCGCAGGTAGAATTCATCGTCAATATCATGCTTCGGTGCAGTGGTGCGTGATGCCGGTTTTGCGGTGTCCACAGAGGGCGCTGAATCCAATAGTAATTTGCGATTCTTGATCAGCGATTCGCAGCGAGCCAAAAGTACCTTTGAACTGAATGGCTTTGACATATATCCGTCGGCTCCGCATTCGTAGCCCTCAATACGCTGTGCGTCCTCTGAGCATGCAGTGAGTAGAAGCACAGGGATATGGCTCGTGACAACTTCGCTCTTTATACGTCGGCATGTCTCAAAACCGTCCATTTCGGGCATCATTACATCACATAAAATAAGGTTGGGAATATACTTTGAGGCCTTTCGTATGCCTTCGGCTCCGGAATTAGCCTGAATTACAGTATATTTATCAGCAAGTACACTCTTTACCAAAGTACATATATCCGTATTGTCGTCGATTACGAGCACAACATCGGCGTCAGGCGAAGCAGTGGCTTCGTCTGCTTCAAGAGCCATAAGTTCAGTTGTGTCTTTTTCGGGGTCTGTATAAGGTGTGGCTGCTGTATCAGAATCGGTATGAGTAATAGGCAAAACTATTGTAAAGGTTGTTCCGGTACGTTCGGCGCTTTCTACAGAAATTCTACCGGAATGCATCTCTACAAACACTTTAGAGAGAGCCAGACCTATACCTGACCCTTGTGGATTCACATTGTCGGTCTTGAAAAAACGATCAAATACACGAGTGATCTCATCAGATGGTATTCCGCATCCTGTGTCGCTCACCTTTATTATAATGTTAGAGCCCTCACGTTTGGCGCTAATAGCTATAGATCCGTTTTCCGGGGTGAATTTGAAGGCATTGGATACCAAGTTGAATATCACGCGCTCCATTTTATCAGCATCAACGGCTGTCACCATTTCATCGGATGTGTCTACATCGATATTGAATTTTATGTGTCGCTTTTTTGCTGCATTTGCAAAAGCAATTGCCCATTCATGTACGTATGAGCCGAGATTGATATTGGCAAGACGCAGCTTAAGCTGGCCGTTATCGAACTTACGTATGTCAAGTATCTGGTTTATAAGGCGCATGAGTATTTTGACATTCTTATTTGCCAATTGCATCAGGGTGTGCTGCGATGGAGTGAGGTTGTTGGCTTCTGATAGTTGTGCCACAGGGTCGGCTATGAGTGTAAGCGGAGTGCGGAGGTCATGGCTCACGTTAGTAAAAAACGTAAGTTTTGACTGTGTGGCGTCCTGAAGCTGCTGATACAGAAGCGATATCTCCTCTTTTTGATTAGCCAACTCATCGTTTCTACGCTCCACCTCTATACGATGGCGCTTGTGCGTCCAGTAGGCGCGCAGCAATAAGAAAATTATCACGGCAAGCAATATCAAAATAGCAATTGCACCATATAAGATAGCTGTCTGCAGCGAATGTTGTTTCCAGTAAGAGTCAATTTTGGTTGACAAAACATTGATTTTTTCTGTTTCGGCACGTAGTGCCTCGTCCTGTCTAAGCAAAATGCCTGCGTTTGTGGTATCGACCATTATTGGATTACCAAATACAGTGACCCTTTCATACGGCTCTCCCTCAAGTATAGCCACGGCGGTGCGTATTAGTTGATAACCCTCTGTAGGATATACAAATGAAGCGTCAATTATAGAGTCGGCGACCGCCGGGATACCTATAGTGGGGGCGGCGTCGATACCTATCACCTTTATGTCTCCCCGTCCGTGACGGCGAGCCACTTCTTTGGCGGCTATGGCCATGCGGTCATTTTGCGCAAAGATAAGATCCACATCGGGATATATATCAAGAAGCGAATCCACTTTTGGCTCGGCGTCCTCGTAATTCCATTTTCCGTCGGCATGGGAGAGAATTTCAAGTCCGTCAAGCTGTGCTTGTTTGTCAAAGCCTTTTGTTCTTTCCTCGGCAGGCGATGATCCTTCAAGACCTGTAATTTCAAGGATTTTTCCGCCTTCCTTTATATAGGAAGCCGCTTTACGGGCTGCGTAATAGCCGATCTCTACATTGTCAGCACCCTGAAACGCAGTGTAGGTGTCTCCGTTGATGCCTCGATCGAAAAGCACTATGGGAATGCCGCTCTCGTATATCTCCTTTATTATAGGTGTAAGGGCGTTGGCTTCGTTAGGAGCTGCAACAATAATATCGAAGTCGTTGTCGAGGAAATAACGCAAGTCAGCGATTTGCTTTTCGTTGTTGTCGTTGGCAGAGCGTATCTCTACCTCTATATTGTCATGGAACATGACTTCCCGGTATATTTCCTCGTTCATTTTACGACGCCAGTCATCATCGCTACATTGCGATATGCCTATACGCATTGTGCGTTCATGCTTACATCCGGAGAGAATTATGGTCAAGCAGGCTAAAGTAAATAACAGTGCAATATTTAAATGTTTCATGGTCTTAGATTATTTTGTATCGCAAAGTTACCACAAATATTTTAAAAAAACGTCATGCTATAAGTTTTTTGAGGTTACAATCTGTTGAAAATATGATACATTGTAACAAATTTTGCATTATATGAACTATAAATAGTATATATTCATACGTATTATTGCTAACTTTGCCACCGCAAAAGCAAGCGAAAGCATGCTCACAATCAAAAAACATCTAACTCATGAAGAAATCAAAACAACAGTCCAACAATTGGCTCGCCAAGAGAAGCATCCGTCCCTTAGCTATTGTGCTCGGGCTGGGATGCGCTAATATGGCTTCGGCAGAGTTTCAGGTGCATCAGGTGGGACAGGATAATACTCTCGTACGTATTAACAATGAAAAGAATCGTTACCTAATCTTACCTGTGCAGGAATCAGTGTCCGACTCCAAGATAGAAGTCTTGGTCAATGGAAAGGTGGAGGACACTTTCTATGTACGGCTCGCCGACAGCAATGTAGATTATACCGTGCCTTACGATTTGTCTCCTTATACCGACAAGGGTGAGATTCTTCTCAACATTGTATCTGAGGTTGACCGGGCCCATAATAGATCGGCTTCTGAATATATATGCTGGGACCAGCTTAAGACAGCTGATACATTTGACACTACAAACAAGGAAAAATATCGTCCGGCTTACCATCATACGCCTCTTTACGGATGGATGAACGATCCTAACGGAATGTTCTACAAGGATGGCCGCTGGCATCTATATTATCAGAAAAATCCATACGGTTCGAAATGGCAAAATATGACATGGGGCCACTCTTCATCAACTGATCTCGTAAATTGGGAGCATCATGACGACGCAATACGTCCCGATGGATTAGGTACTATTTTTAGCGGTAGCTCGGTGGTGGACCACAATAACACTGCGGGATTTGGAGAGGATGCTGTAATAGCTCTCTATACATCGGCAGGCAGAAATCAAATACAAAGCATGGCGTACAGCCACGATAACGGTATGACATTCTCGAAATATCCCGGTAACCCCGTATTGCCTAATCCCCGCGAAGCTCGTGATCCAAACATGTTCTGGCATGCTCCGACAAATCAATGGGTACTGGTGCTTGCCGACGCGCTTGAGCAGCAGATGCAGATACACACCTCGCCTAATCTGAAGGACTGGACATATCAGTCAAGCTTTGGCAAGGGCTACGGTAGTCAGGACGGCGTATGGGAGTGCCCGGACCTTATGGAGATTGAGGTGGAAGGATCAAAAGATAAAAAGTGGGTGCTTCTTTGCAACATCAATCCCGGCGGACCATTCGGAGGAAGCGCGACACAATATTTCGTTGGTGACTTTGATGGAAAGAAATTTACAACTACGACACCCCAAGATACCGCTAAATGGATGGACTACGGAAAAGACCATTATGCAACTGTGAGCTGGAGCAATGCGCCCGAAGGTCGTCATACTGTGATAGGCTGGATGAGCAACTGGCAGTACGCCAACGATGTGCCCACTATGCAATTCCGTTCTGCAAATACTCTGCCACGTGATCTTGGCCTTTTCAAAGACGCTGACGGTGAGTACTATCTTTCTGTGAAGCCCTCGCCGGAAGTGGAGGCTTTAAGAGGGGAAGCAAGCTCTTTCCCGGCAACAAATCTAAGCAATGATCCCGTAACTTATAGCTTGCCTACTGCCAACGATGGTATCTGCGAGATTGTAGTGGATTATGACACTAAGAAATGTAGCAGTCTTGATTTGACACTTTCCAATGATAAAGGCGAGAAGGTGGTGATGGCAATTGATTTTAATAAGGAGGAGTTTATGATGGACCGTTCGGAGAGTGGCATTACTTCCTTCAGCAAGCACTTTCCCGCTGTGACTTATGCGCCTACACATAATAAAAAAGGACGCGGCTCACTGCGCATTTTCATTGACAGATGCTCCATAGAAGCATTCGATGGTGATGGCAGATTTGTAATGACCGATCTTGTATTCCCCGAAAATCCTTACACCAGCCTCTCTGTTTCAGCTAAAGGCGGCAAAGCAAAACTTAATAATGTGACAATATACTCTCTTAACTCTATCAACTGATTATTGCAATGGACGCAACACTTAATTCGAAACAAGCAGCCGCTAAATCATCGATGGCGCAGATTGTGCCTGTGATGCTCTGCTTCTTTGCTATGGGATTTGTTGACCTGGTAGGCACAGCATCCAACTATGTGCAGAAGGACCTTGGTCTATCCGACTCGCAAGCCAACCTTTTCCCCTCGCTCGTTTTCTTCTGGTTCCTTATCTTCTCAGTTCCCACCGGCTTGCTGATGAATAAGATAGGGCGAAAAAAGACTGTGATGGTGAGTCTTTTTCTTACTCTCCTTTCATTGATCATACCTCTTTTCGGCAATGGCTTCACTATTATGCTCTTGGCGTTCTCGCTGCTTGGCATTGGTAATGCTGTGATGCAGACTTCGCTCAACCCGCTTGTTAGTAACTTGATTCATCCCTCAAAACTTGCTTCTACCCTCACTTTCGGACAGTTTGTAAAGGCTATAGCTTCATTCCTTGCGCCTATCATTGCCGCATGGGGAGCCACTACCTTGATGCCTATCTTCGGCCTGGGCTGGAGAGTGCTCTTCCCGAGTTACGCTGCTGTGTGTGTGCTTTCAGTGGCTGTGCTTGGAGCCACGCCTATTGAAGAAGAGCGTCCCGACAAGGTGTCGAGTGTTATGAGTTGTGTAAAACTGCTCGGACGCCCCTTCGTATTGCTATGCTTTATTGGTATTATGTGCCATGTGGGCATCGATGTAGGTACAAATACCACTGCTCCCAAACTAATGATGGAGCGTCTGGGTGTAGGACTTGAAACTGCCGGATTCGCAACAAGCGTTTACTTCATATTTCGTACTATCGGCTGCTTCACCGGCAGTATCATTCTCCAAAAGGTATCATCAAAGTTGTTTTTCACGATAAGCGTGCTTATGATGGTAGCAGGTATGGCAATACTTTTTGTAGCTAATACTCTCACTATGCTTTATGTAGGTATTGCACTAATCGGTTATGGCAACTCCAACATATTCTCAATCGTATTTGCGCAGGCACTTAATTCCAACAAGACGGAGAAAAATGAGGTGTCGGGTCTTATGATCATGGGCCTCTTCGGAGGTACAGTGTTCCCGATTGCCATGGGTTTTGCAAGTGACTTTATCGGTGCGCAGCATGGTGCCGTGGCTGTAATGTCATTAGGTGTTATTTATCTCTTCTGCTATATTTTCAAAATTAAGAAACAAAACTAACTAATAAAAATCTGTATATCATGAGTAAGAATATTATTGTAGGTATGGGCGAGGCTCTTTGGGATGTGCTCCCCGAAGGCAAGAAAATCGGTGGTGCTCCGGCAAATTTCGCCTATCATGTGAGCCAGTTCGGACTTGACAGCTGTGTGGTAAGTGCAGTGGGCGAGGATAAACTCGGCGACGAGATTCTTGAAAATTTCGATAGCAAAAAGCTCAACAGCCAAATAGCACGCGTGCCATATCCAACGGGCACAGTGCAAGTGGAAATCGACCAAGCCGGTATCCCCCAGTACAATATCAAGGAAAATGTGGCTTGGGATAATATTCCTTTCACAGAAAATCTTGAAGAACTGGCACACAACGCATGCGCAGTATGCTTCGGTTCGCTTGCTCAGAGATCAGTGGTGTCTCGTACCTCTATCCAGAAGTTCCTGGATTCAATGCCAAATGGCGATGATGTGCTAAAGGTGTTCGACATTAACCTGCGTCAAGGTTTCTACACTGTTGAGATACTTGAAGAGTCAATGCGTCGCTGCAATATATTAAAAATCAATGATGAAGAACTTGTGACGGTAAGTCGGCTTAAAGGATATCCCGGTATCGACCTGCAGGATAAGTGCTGGATCCTCCTCGGCAAGTACAATCTGAAGATGCTTATTCTCACTTGCGGCATTAACGGTAGCTATGTGTTTACTCCCGGAAATGTATCATTCCAGCCAACACCGCATGTTGAGGTGGCAGATACCGTTGGCGCGGGAGACTCATTTACAGCAGCTTTCATCTCATCTCTTATATTGGGTAAGAGTGTGGAGGAAGCTCATAAGAAAGCAGTGGAGGTATCGGCATACGTATGCACTCAGATTGGCGCTATGCCCCGTCTCCCGGAAAGACTATTGAAATAAGGTGAATAATATAGATTAGCTGTATTTTTAGTTTAGTGATTGCCAATTTTACATTGGGTTAAAGTATTTGTTTTAGGTTTATAAAAGCCGCACGGTGTGTTCCGAGCGGCTTTTTCAGCTTATTTCCAACCGTGCCGACACCGTGTCATGGCACTTTTTTGATGTATATTGTCAGTTGTGTTCTGCCATATATTCCATTAGAGCGACTGGCCCGAGATGCCAAAGTTTGGTCTCTTCGCGTTCCAAGTCCTTATAAGTATTTGATCTATATATAGCTCTTATGGCATCTATGATCTTGACGTTAAATTTCTTTGCATAAAGGAGTGCCATTTGAGTCACTTTGCCGGGCAGAATGAGGTAAAGATTGTCGGATGTTATCGGCTGTATCATAATTCAATCAATTTATTAGTTTGATATTTAAGATATAGTAGAGATTTGTCTGTATGAAACAGATACTGATCTACTAATTTATATGTCATCAGTTCAGTAATAAGTGATTCCTTACTAATTATACCACCTTCAAATAGTGCAAATCTTTCTGGTTCACGGATTTCTGGAGTTTTTATTATATGGCTTCCTCCGTGATATAATGTCAAATTCATTTCGCCAATATTTTAGATTTAACAAGTCCATCAATATCCTTAAGAATCCATTGCACGCTTTCAAGATGCAGTGCATCATAGTGGTTTGCAAGATATTCAAGGATACCTGCATCAGAAAGAAGTTGCATTGCTTCCTCCCCTGATATATTTTTATAGTTTTTGTAATGCTCAATGCAGAATGTGACAAAAGCAGGGATGGTATCATCACCTGTATAATCACTTATATATGTTCGTTCTTTGTTCATACTTGGTTAACAATTGTATTACGGATTATTCATGTTCTGTATTTTACATACATCCGTGGCATTAAGTTGTCAGGAGATTAGATACCTGTATGTTCATGACTACATGATGCAAAGGTAGTAAATAATTTTGATATACAGATTCCCGAGACAATAATTCCAATCCTCACCTATGAGTTTATAGCGAAAATATAGGGAAAGTGATACAATTATGTAAATAATTGCGGCTGTGTAATAATCTTGTA